>DAOVBS010000046.1 GCA_030670425.1 Chloroflexota bacterium
TTGGCAAGGAGGGTTCCGCTATCCTGTCCCGTCTGTTCCAGCGCGAGCGTCCAGTCTGTCACCCCCCCTCCTTTTGGGTTTGTGGGGGGAAGTGGCAGAGGATTTCGAGGTGGGAGATTTCGTGGTGAAAGACGATGGTGAAAATAGCGAGAAAGGAGGTGAGGTAGTATGCCATTCGGAAGAGGCTGGTTTGGATGGGGGGGCGGTTGGGGCCGGGGATACGGTCCAGGACGGGGTAGAGGCTTTGGGTTGGGCTTCGGCCGGCGTCTAGGGCGAGGCCTTGGTCGTGGTTGGTTTGGGTGGTACGGTGCCTATGCCCGGGGTTGGCCTGGACGTGGTGTAGCTTATGTCTATCCCTATGGGGGATTTGGTTACCCCCGCCATGGCGGTGCCTATGGTCTGTATTATGGAGACCCGTATGGGCATTCACCGTACTAGATGGCCTAGCTTGAAATGCTGTGCCGCAGGGCGTGCCACTTGTGGGGGTGCCCATAGGCGGCAAAGTGAAAAACTATTGAGGAGGTGATACAATGCCAGGACTTGATGGAACAGGACCCCGTGGAATGGGTCCAATGACGGGGGGTGGATGGGGTTTTTGCAGTCCCCGGGGATTTGGACGGGGAATGGGCTTCGGGCGTGGATTTGGCCCAGGGCGAGGATATGGCTTTGGGCGGGGGATGCCCGACGCTGGGGCTGGTCAATGGTCGGGGTATGGGCCGCCGCAGGGCTATCCCTATGCTGGCGGTGCGCCGTACGCTTATGGTGGAGGAGGCCCTTATGCACCCCAAATGACAAAGGAGGAGGAGCTTGACTTGTTGAAGAATCAGGCTCAAGAGGTGAGGGGTCAACTGGAGCAGATTGAGTTAAGAATGAAGGATCTAGAGGCTGGAGAATAAGAAAGGCGGTGCATGGTGAAAATCGCGATATCGGCGACAGGACCTGGTTTGGACGCTGATGTGGATCCTCGCTTTGGAAGGTGCCAGTACTTCATTATCGTTGATGCTGAGACTATGCAGTTTGAGGCGCTGGAGAACTCCAGTGCGGCGGCTGCCGGGGGTGCAGGAATCAGTGCGGCGCAGATGGTTGCCAACAAGGGGGCAGAGGTTGTTCTCACCGGAAACTGCGGGCCGAACGCCTACCAGACGCTATCTGCTGCTGGTGTTCAGGTGATCAGTGGTGTCTCAGGAACGGTAAGGGATGCGGTGCAGGCCCATAAGGCAGGGAAGTTAGAGCCAAGCGCGCAGCCTAACGTGGCGTCCCATTACGGCATGGGAATGGGTCGGGGTAGAGGCATGGGCATGGGTATGGGTATGGGGCGGGGAATGATGTCTACGCCAGGACCTGTGTCTCAAGAGGCAAGCCCAACACAGGAGATACAGATGCTGAAGAGCCAGGCTGAGAGCCTGGGACAGCAATTGAGCCAAATCCAGCGGCGTCTGGAAGAACTGGGGAAAGGAGAATAGAGAGAGACTATGCCTATCTATGAGTATGAGTGCCTGAAGTGCGGGGGGAAATTTGAGGTTCGCCAGGCCATGGGCGAAACCGGGTCCGGCTTGAGTTGCCCCAAGTGCCATGCCCCTAATCCCAAGCGACTGGTTTCCTCATTTTTCAGGTCTGGCTCGAGCGAGGATGACGTGATGGGTGCGAGCTGCCCCACCTGTAGTTCTGGAGTGTGCGGACTCCCTCCAATGTTATGAAGGGAGCCAGTTCTCATTTGAGGTGTTACTATGCCTAGAGGCGATGGTACAGGACCTTACGGCCAGGGGCCGGGAACAGGTCGGGGAATGGGACGTGGTGCCGGGGTGGGCAGGGGAAGGATGGGTGGAAACCGCCCCGGGGCGGGTCCCAGCGGCAATTGTGTTTGTCCCAATTGCGGGGCGAGGGTGTCACACGGGCCAGGCGTACCTTGCTACGACCTGAAGTGCCCTTCATGCGGCGCAAAGATGGTCAGAGAATAGAGTGATCATTTCCGTTGCCAGCGGCAAGGGGGGCACGGGAAAGACTCTGGTGGCTACCAGTCTGGCTCTTTCGCTCGCCAATAGGCATCCAGTGCAACTGCTGGATTGCGATGTGGAGGAGCCGAACGACCACATATTCCTCAGTTTGACGGTCGATCAAAGCTGGCCGGTATATGTGGCTGTGCCCGAAATAGACGAGAGCAAGTGTACCTCTTGTGGCACGTGCTCCGAAGTCTGCGCCTACAATGCCATTGCTGTGATCAAGCAGAAGGTACTCGTCTTTCCCGAGCTATGTCACGGTTGTGGGGCGTGCTCCTATTTGTGCCCCGAGTCGGCTATCACCGAGGGTGGAAGAGAGATAGGTGTGGTCGAGATGGGCAACTCAGGGAAGCTGGAGCTTGTTCAGGGGAGACTTCTGATTGGTGAACTGATGGCTCCCCCCATAATCAGGGAAGTCAAGAGGCATATTGACCCTACGAGTCATGTCATTATTGATGTGTCGCCGGGGACTTCGTGCCCTGTGGTGGAATCAATCAGTGGTAGCGACTTCTGTCTTTTGGTCACTGAACCCACTCCTTTCGGATTGAATGATCTCTCTCTGGCGGTGGAGGTGGTGAGGAAGTTGCGGATCCCTTGCGGCGTGATAATCAATCGGGTGGGAGTAGGAGACGAAAGGGTCGAGGGATACTGCAATGAGCAAGGCATTCCTATCTTGCTGAAGATCCCTCTGGATAGGAAGATCGCGACTCTGTATTCTAAAGGGATTCCCCTAGTGGAAGGGATGCCTGAGTGGCGTCCTGTCTTCCTTGAGCTCTTCGGGGAGATCGGGCGAGTTGCCTCGGTTGGAGCAACGAGGCAGGTGGGTGGTGAGGGGCTGCCAACGAGGCGGGTGATTACATGAAAGAAGTCGTGATTCTTAGTGGCAAAGGAGGGACGGGGAAGACAAGCATAGTGGCTTCCTTTGCCGCTCTAGCTCGAGACAAAGTGCTAGCTGATTGTGATGTGGATGCTGCTGACCTTCATCTCCTGCTCCAGCCTACGGCTAGAAGGAATGAAGAGTTTTGGAGTGGACAGGTTGCCTTCATCGACAAGGAGAAATGCACCCAGTGTGGCCTGTGTCAGGATGTTTGCCGATTTGGGGCCATAAAGGATTACTCCGTTGATGAGGTGTCCTGCGAAGGCTGCGGGCTATGCTGGCGAGTCTGTCCTGTTGATGCCATCGCCATGCAGCCGTGCATGGCCGGACACTGGTTTGTCTCTGATACGCGGCACGGGCCTCTGGTTCATGCCAGGTTGGGGATCGCCCAGGAGAACTCCGGCAAACTCGTCACGCTGGTTCGTGTCAACGCCAGGCATGTGGCTGAAGAGCAGGGGTTGGACTGTATTCTCAGCGACGGCCCACCGGGTATTGGTTGCCCGGTCGTCGCTTCTCTGACTGGAGCGAGCTTGGCGCTCCTGGTGACTGAGCCTACACTGTCGGGAATCCATGATCTCGAGCGGGTTGTTGGGCTCTGTCGTTACTTTGATATTCCTGCCATGGTATGCATAAACAAATGCGATCTCAACGGCGATAACTCCCGCCGTATTGAAGACTATTGTGATGCCCAGGGAATAGAGGTTGCGGCCAGAGTTCCCTTCGACAATGTGGTGACCGAGGCGCTTGTTCGGGGTTTGCCGGTGGTGGAGTATTCCAGCAACGAGGTCACTCAGGAGATAGCGAACTTGTGGCAGAGGACTCGGGCCAGGCTGGACAAATAATGACGTTTGCAGAGGAGGAGAGTTACAAATGCGATACGCGGTACCTATCAGTGGTGGCAAGATAGCTGTCCATTTTGGCCATTGCAGCCATTTTGCCTTGTTCGACGTTGACGAGGCGACCATGGCTATCATGGGGAAGGAGATCGTACCTTCACCAGGGCACGAGCCTGGACTTCTCCCAGCGTGGCTGGCTGACGAGGGGGTTTCTGTTGTTGTGGCTGGTGGCATGGGATCCAGAGCGCAGGGTCTTTTCACGGAGAGCCGCATCCAGGTCGTTGTTGGGATATCACAAGGCGATCCAGAAGCAGCTGTCCTGGACCATATCAAAGGAACGTTGGCGACTGGCGACAATCTCTGTGACCACTAGGACTTACAGGAGGTTACCATGAGTGACGGAACGGAGGAGCAGGTTTGGCGTGCACTGGGACAGGTAGTTGTCCCTGGGGTGATGCGCAGTCTGGTGCAGATGAACCTGGTGCGAAGCATTGAAGTTGAAGATAGCAGAGCGAAGATTGCTCTGGCTTCGACCGCGATTCCTGCAGAGCATCATGGTTGGCTTCAGGGCAAGGTAATCAGTGCGGCCCGTGAGGTTCCCGGTGTGACGGATGCTATCGTTGCCTTCGCTGAGACCAAGCCGAAAGAACTGAATCAGATTCAACAAATAGTGGCAGTGATGAGTGGCAAAGGGGGGGTGGGCAAGTCCCTGGTAGCTGGCCTCCTGGCCTCCTCTTTTGCCCGAGAGGGAAAGGATGTTGGCATACTTGATGCTGATATCACCGGCCCCAGCATCCCCAAGATGTTTGGTCTGAACGTTCGACCGAGTGGCAGCGAGACAGGTATCCTGCCGATATCGTCCAAGTCTGGCATCGAGGTTATGTCCATGAATCTTCTGTTGCCCAGTGAGGACGAAGCCGTCATCTGGCGAGGCCCGCTCATGTCCAAAGCCATTACCCAGTTCTGGGAGGATGTCCTCTGGGGCAAGCTTGACTATCTCGTAATAGACTTGCCGCCAGGCACCGCCGATGCTCCACTGACGGTGATGCAGACGGTACCGCTCTCGGGCGTGATCGCTGTTTTCACCCCTCAGGACCTGACGGAAATGATAGTGAAGAAGGCAGTGAAAATGGCGAGGAAGATGGACGTCCGGGTGCTTGGAGTCATAGAGAATATGAGCTATCTCCTGCTACCTGGAACAGGGGAGAAGCTGGAAGTTTTTGGCAGCAGCAAGGGAGAAGAGATGGCCAAAGCTTCCGAAGCCCCCCTCTTGGGACGGCTGCCGATTGATCCTCAACTGGCCAGACTGTGTGATGAGGGAAATATTGAGAAATACAGATCCGACGCGCTGTCTGAAATCGTTGAAAACGTTGTCGTCGCCTTGAAAGGCAAAGAGTAAAATGGAATCCCCTGTTCCCCTACGCGAGGGCAAAGAGAGGATGGCACGACTCGACGATCAGTTCAGTGAACTTGAGGAGTCTGTGATGGAGGACATGAGGAGGGTCTACTCTGAGAAAGCGATCGACCATTTCCTCAGCCCCAGAAATCTCGGAGAGATTCAGGCTCCAGACGGATATGGAAGGTTGACGGGCCCTTGCGGCGATACGATGCAGATATGTCTCAAGACGAACAATGGCAGGGTGACGAATGCCACTTTCTGGACGGATGGTTGCGGACCCAGCATTGCGTGTGGCAGCATGGTCACCGAGATGGCAAAAGGGAGAAGCATTGCTGAGGCTCACAGGGTTACCCAGGAGGATATCCT
>DAOVBS010000060.1 GCA_030670425.1 Chloroflexota bacterium
TATTGGTGGCGGCAGACACTGGTATGCAGCGTTGCTTGAAGCCATCAAGCTTTGGTCCAGTCCTGAGGAGGATTACGACGGACGGCGCTATCACTATCTTGTTGCTGGAGAAGCTTTTGACTGGCTGGTTCTGGCGGAAAGATTATGTGAGGAGATCGACGGCTTGATTCCAGAAGCTGAACTGACTGATCTCCTTTTCCGCGATCGGCCACCAGTGAAGTTGAGCAAGGAAGAGTTTGGGGAGCTGATTGGCGACTCCAAGTACAAAGCCTATCTGAACTATCTCTACGGCGTTCTTGTGGAAGAGGTTCTGCTTCAAGCCACTATTGATGAAATCCGGAAGACGAAGAGGGTGTCAGGCTTGACCAGAGACGGTGGGGTGGTTGATGAGGCGTATCATCAGATCTATGGTGCTAGCGAGGGAGAATTGCTGGACCGCTTCAGGAGAGAGAAACGTTTGCCGAGGAGCAAGTCCCTAGACCTTGGGGAAGCCAAGGAGTTCACCTATTGGCTGTTCAAACTGCGTCTGAACACGTGTGACAAATCTCGCGTTGCGAGTGATACGAAGAAGGCCCTGGCAAAACTGCATCACGATGTAGCGTCGAAGGGGCGGAGTGTCTCTCACTCGAGTTGAGATAGCTCCGACTGCAATCTGCGCAGCTTGTCTTCAAGGGCAGCTAGTTTATGTTTCTCCGTTTCGACAATTCGAGGGGGTGCTTTTGTCTGGAAAGCGCTGTCGTTCAGCCGTGCAACGACCCCGGCAACCCTGGCTTCAATTGACTTGCTTTCCGCCATCAACCGCCTCTTGACTGTGAGTTGATCTGCCACACCTGCCTTCGTTAACACCACCTCGGCCTCTTTCAGTACCAGAACGAATTCCTCGCCTCCTTGAGGCTTCCGGTCGTGCCGATCAAGTATGGCCAGCGGGCGCGCTCGAGCCAGCGTTTCTATGGATCTGGCTTGAGAGGCAATAACAGGCAGGAGTTGGCCAGCATAGACTTGGCATCCAATCCACTGGTGCGCCTCTACTTGGTGTTCTGTCCGGGCCTTGCGAACCGAGCGGATGATGTCAATTGTCGCATTCATGGCTCGTTCGGCCTGGGGATCTAGGAGATGCTCATGAGCGGTAGGATAGGGAGCTATCGCTAGCGAGTCTGACATCTGGCTCCTGTCTGCGACGCGCTCACTGAGCCGTTGCCACAGTTCCTCGGTCACGAAGGGCATGAAAGGATGCAACAGCCTCAAGGACTTCTCCAGTGTGGTTGCCAGTAAGGACAGGGGGGAATCTCCTGAGGTGTCCCCGTCGGTGGGCAATGCCGAGCCCATATCCCGAAGGCGTATCTTGGCTATCTCGATGTACCAATCGCAGAATTCTGACCACAGGAAATCGTAGATCTGCCACCCTGCTTCCCCAAACTGGAAATGCTCCATAAGCCTGCTGACGTTGCCGATAAGGTGGTTCAGCCTGCTTTGTATCCAGCGATCCTCTACAGTCTTGGCGCTATGGGTGTCTGCTGATGGCAGCGCTCTGCCTCTTGTAGCTTCGGCATCTATGCTGCTGAGGATGTATCTACTGGCATTCCACAACTTGTTCACGAAGTGACGGCTGGATTCCAGCTTTCCCTTGCCGAGGTTAATGTCATTTCCTGGAGAGCTGCCTGTGGTCAAGGCAAGGCGAAGGGCATCGACGCCATACTGGGCTATGGCTTCGGTCGGGTTGATGACGTTGCCTCGCAGTTTACTCATTTTGTCGCCATGTTCGTCTCGCAGCAATCCGTGAAGGTAGACAGTGTGAAAGGGGACCTGGCCAGTATCTTCCAGTCCCATCATGATCATTCTGGCGACCCAGAAGAAGAGGATATCGTAGCCGGTCTCCATTACAGAGGTGGGATAGAAATAGCGGAGGTCGTCGGTGTCGACAGGCCAGCCCAATGTGGAGTGCGTCCACAAGGCTGAGCTGAACCAGGTGTCAAGCACGTCAGGATCCTGGGTGATTTGATTTGAGCCGCAATGCTGACAGGCGTCCGGTTGCTCCACCGATACAGTTACTTTGCCGCAACGTTGGCAGTACCACACTGGAATACGATGGCCCCACCAGAGTTGTCGGCTGATGCACCAGTCCTTTATGTCATCCATCCACTCGAAGTACACTTTGTTGAAATGCTGCGGAATGATGGTAATACGGCCGTCCTTGACAGCTCTAATCGCCGCCTCGGCCAGAGGTTGTGTATGGACGAACCACTGCATGCTCACTTTGGGTTCGACCAGGGTGTTGCAGCGAGTGCAATGGCCCACTGAATGAAGGTATGGTTCGACTTTCTCCAGTAACCCTGCGTCCCTTAAGTGAGCTACCATTTTCTCCCGGCACGAAAAGCGATCGAATCCCTTGTATGGCCCAGCGTTCTCGTTCATGGTGGCATCGGGGTTCATGATGTCTACCAGTGGCAGGTGGTGTCGTTGAGCGACCTCAAAGTCTGTCGGGTCATGTGCTGGGGTTATCTTGAGTGCCCCGGTACCGAAGGAGGGATCAACGGCTTCGTCGGCGATGACCGGCACCCGTTTGTCAATAATGGGCAGAATCGCTGTTTCCCCTGTCAAATCCTTGTTGCGTGGGTCCATGGGGTTCACCGCTACAGCAGTGTCGCCGAAGATGGTTTCCGGGCGGGTGGTGGCTATGGTGATGAAACCCTCTCTCCTCGCCAGAGGATAGCGAACATAGTAGAGATGTCCGGTGATGTCCTTATGCTCGACCTCGAGGTCAGAGAGAGCAGTCTGGCATCTGGGGCACCAATTTATCATTCTTTCTCCTCGGTACACCAGACCTCTGTGATAGAGTCGGACGAAAGCGGTGCGCACTGCTCTGCTTGGGCCTTCGTCGAGTGTGAAGCAATCGCGCGTCCAATCGCAGGAGGCTCCCAGGAGTTGGTGCTGACGGTTGATGCTCTTTCTGCTCTTGTTTGCCCATTCCCAAGTCATCTCCAGAAATCTCTGCCTGCCTATGTCGGTCTTGGTCAGCCCTTGCTTGGCCAACTCTAGCTCTACGAGGACTTGTGTGGCGATTCCAGCGTGGTCGGTTCCGGGTAGCCACAAGGTGGGCTCTCCTCTCATCCGGTGCCACCTGGTCATGATATCCTCTAGTGAAGTCGTCAGAGCGTGACCTAAGTGGAGATCGCCCGTGACGTTGGCAGGAGGCATGGTGATCACGAACGGCTTCCTCTTGGAATCTATCTTGGGTGTGAAGTAGCCCCTATCCAGCCAGAAGTTATACCACTTCTCTTCAATCTTGCCTGGCTCATAGGCCTTCGACATCTGGGGCATACTTTGCGTCACTCCCTTTAGACCATATTGCTGTTGGGTCTTGGCAAGTGCTGATCGGCGGGCAACTGCCGTTGTCCTTAGGGCGCAGCCCTGTTCTACTGGCTTCGTCCTATTAGCTTCGCCACCTTGTCCAGAATTCTGTCGGCTACCTCTCGCTTGGATAGAAGAGGCAAGCTATCGGTGGTGCCTGCCTTATCAATTATCGTGACTCGGTTATTGTCGACACCGAAGCCGCTATCACTGGCAGTGATGTCATTGGCCACGATGAGGTCGAGTCCTTTCTGGCGCAACTTTCGGCCAGCGTTTTCTATCAGGCTGGTGCTTTCAGCAGCAAAACCCACTTTCACAAAGTCCCCTTGTGTGTTGCCCAAGATATCGGGGGTGAGCTCCAATTCCAAAGTTAGTTCAGCGATTTCCTTCTTGATCTTGTGCTTGGTGGTGTGTTTGGGGCGATAATCGGCGACGGCAGCCGCCATTATCAGGGCATTTGTCTGTGGGGTGGCATCCGCTACGGCTTCTTGCATCTCGTGTGCTGTACGGACATCAATTATGCTGACGTTGACTGGCTTGGGGATGGAAGTAGGGGCTGTTATTAGCGTTACCTCAGCCCCCCTATCACGCGCTGCCTCGGCGAGAGCATAGCCCATCTTTCCTGAGGACCGGTTGGTGATACAGCGAACGGGGTCGATGGGTTCTTGGGTGCCACCTGCGGTCACCACAACACGTTTGCCGGCCAGGTCTTCTGCTCTTCCCAGTACTTGGCAAACAGTGGCAACAATGTCAGCGGCGGCAGCTAGTCTTCCGGGGCCTTCCTTTCCGGAGGCAAGCGTGCCTGTGGCAGGCGGAACGATAACGAAGCCACGCGCCATCAGCTTGGCGAGATTGTCCTGAGTGATGGGGTTCTCGTACATGTTCGTATCCATGGCTGGCGCCAGGATTACCGTTGACTTGCTTGCGAGGACGGTGCAGCACAGCAGGTCGTCAGCGAGGCCAGCAGCCAGCTTGGCGATGATATTAGCCGTAGCCGGAGCAATGACCATGAGATCTGCGGCTTGAGCCAAGGATATGTGCTGGATGTTGGATTGAGAATCCAGTTCAAACATCTCAGTTAGCGCGGGCCTTCGCGTA
>DAOVBS010000094.1 GCA_030670425.1 Chloroflexota bacterium
CGGATTGACTCGGCCTCCTCAACCGAAAGATGTACCTCTTCCAACACGCTCACCGGAATTCCGACGGGCCTGAAGAAACCCACGCTGGGCAACTGAGCCACACAGCGCAACTTCATCGGCCTAGGCATGGCCAATCACCACTTTTCCCGTATCGATAATGAACATATGTCAATAACAAGTCTAGCACTCACCTTTTGGCCATGTCAAATCCCCCCTATGGCTCCGCTTGAAAAAACCGGTGGCTGGTGCTACAAAATACAACGTGAATCGCATAGAGCTATGCCCGGACCTGTCCCGTTGCATACAAACGGTAGCCAGAGAGGAATTCTGGGCTTCGGTGAACACCTTGATGGCCAGCAAGCAGGAGAACGAGGATTTGCAGCAAAGGGTCGAGCTTCTCAGGGCCTTTCTGGAATCAATGGATTTCAAAGAACTACGCCGGCAGAGCGAAGAACACCTGACACAGGGACAAAGAGTCAAATTCCTGGTCTACTGGAAACAGTCCGAGCCAGGCTACGATATGATAGTGAGTTAGCTCCGGACTAGGGCCACGGATTGAGATGCTACCCCTTCGTCTCTGCCAACAAAGCCCAGACCATTGGTGGTAGTAGCCTTGACTGTGATCTGAGCAGGCTCCAGACCCAGCGCTCGACTGATCTTATCCCTCATTCCGGGGATGAACTGTGATAGCCTGGGGCTCTGAGCAACAATAGTGGTGTCGATGTTGACTACCTCATAGCCTTTCACCCTGACCATCTCGCTGACTTGGCCCAACAACAACAAGCTGGAGATTCCTTTGTTTTTTGATTCCTCTGAAGGAAATTGGGTGCCAATATCACCGAGGTCGGCAGCACCGCACAAGGCATCTATTATGGAGTGAATCGCCACGTCGGCATCGCTCCATCCCAGCAGTCCCCTGTCAGAAGGAATCTCAACGCCTCCCAGAACCAGCTTCCGCCCCCGTACCAGGGGGTGACTGTCATAGCCGATCCCGACTCTCATTTCTCCCTCACCCATACTAGACAATAACCTCCGCTAGCATCAAATCCTCAGGCGTGGTCACCTTGATGTTCCGGTAGCTGCCCATGTAGAGCTTCACTTTGCCTTCTCTGCGCTCCACCGCTGCGGCGTCATCGCTGACCTCTGTTGCGAGTTCTTGGTAGGCTTGAGTTATCACATCAAAGGCAAATACCTGAGGAGTCTGTATCGCCCATAGTCTCCCCCGCTCAAGCGTTGCAGTAACCAGTCCAGTGTCATCGGCAAGCTTGATGGTGTCCTTCACCGGCACCGCGGCCACAGCAGCACCGGTTTCCCTGGCTGCCTCCACCCCATTCCAAATCAACTCCGGCGTCAGAAAGGGGCGAGCGCCATCGTGAATCACAGCCCATCCGCAATCACGCAGCTGGCGTATCCCTTCCTTCACCGAGTCTTGTCGCCGCGGGCCGCCAAGGCATACACTGGCCTTGGTCCAGGCTCTCTCTTCCACCAATCTCTCCCCCAGCTTCATGTTGCGTTCACGTAACACAATGACTATTTGCTGCACCAGGGTGCATCCCTGGCAGACATCCACCGACCAGGCCAACAGAGGCTTGCCCCTCAACAGGACGGACATTTTGTCTCTGCCACCCATCCGTTCACTGCTACCGGCCGCCACAATGACAGCCCCTACCCCACGAATCCTGTCCATCTGCTATTCCCGCTTTGCTCGCTCAGTCAGGCCTAGGCGGAGAGCTTCCGCTACAGAGCCAGCTTCAATCAATCGAACTCCTGCATGATCAAGAGGAGGTCGGGATGACATCCTGGGCATGAGGCAAGACGTGAAACCTAACCTGACGACCTCAGCCACTCGTCTCTCCATTTGTGGCACAGCTCTGAGCTCGCCATTCAAGCCCACCTCCCCGAAAACGGCCAACCGCGGGAGAGGTTCACTATCCCAGAAGCTGGAGGCGATGGCCGAGGCAATGCCCAAATCAATCGCAGGCTCACTGATTCTCAAGCCGCCGGTGACATTGACTATTATGTCTTGATTTGAAAGCTTGAGCCTGGCACGCTTCGTAAGCACCGCGCTAATCAACAGAAGGCGATTGAAATCAATACCGTTGGCAATGCGCCTCGGCGGGCCAAGACCGGCAGGGGTGGTCAAGGCCTGAATCTCCACTAGCAGAGGACGGCTGCCCTCAATGGTAGGCACCACCACCGAGCCAACCGCTGCATCCCTGCACTGGGACAAGAAGACCAGGGACGGGTTCTCTACCGCTGTCAGTCCCTTTTGGCCCATCTCAAAGATACCCACCTCGTTGGTGGAACCGAAGCGGTTCTTCATCCCTCGCAACATCCGATACGCGCTAAATGGCTCGCCCTCCAGGTAAAGAACCACATCAACAATGTGCTCGAGCGCGCCAGGCCCAGCGATGGAGCCATCTTTGGTCACATGTCCACTCATGAATACAGGCACATTGTTCTGCTTTGCCCATTCCATCAACCTCAGGGTGCATTCACGCACTTGACCGAGACTACCCGGCGATCCGGCCAGGTCTTCCAGATACATGGTTTGAATAGAGTCAATGACAACCAGCTTGGGCAGCAATTCCTGCAGGTGTTGCAGGACAGCCGCTACGTTGGTCTCGGAGAAAATGAAAAGCCCTTCACCGCTCACGTCTAGCCTCTCGGCTCTCAGCTTGACCTGGCCAACAGACTCCTCGCCAGAAATGTAGGCCACAGGTTTCCTGCTGTCCGCCACCGCCGCCAGAACTTGGAGTAGGAGCGTAGATTTGCCTATTCCAGGCTCTCCACCGATGAGCACCAGGGAACCGGGCACCATGCCGTCTCCGAGAACACGGTCCAACTCGGCGCAGCCAAGGTGAAGGCGAGAAAACGAACGGCCATCCACCTTGGAGAGCTCTTCGGGCCTGTTGTCTGTAGAATAGAGCCGAGTGGCTGGCCTAGGGGATGAACTGACCTGAGTCTCTACGAAGCTATTCCAGGATTGGCAACCGGGACATCGCCCCAACCATTTGGCGCTTTCCCTACCACACTGCTGACAAACAAAA
>DAOVBS010000035.1 GCA_030670425.1 Chloroflexota bacterium
ACCTCTACTTGCTGTCTGATCTTCTGGTCCAGTGCTGCTTGTGGCTCCTGTTGCCAACCGGCAGTGTCAACCAGAGTCAACTCCCACCCTTCCCATGACACAGGGGCAAACACGCGGTCTCTGGTAATCCCGGCCAAGTCATCAACAACGGCAAGACGCCTGCCCGCCAGGCGATTGAGTAGGGTGGACTTGCCGACATTGGTCCGGCCCACGATAGCTACGATGGGTCGAGTCATTTACCTGCCCTTATGAGCCGGATGGGAGGAGCATTCTGGCAAGCAATGCTTTCTGCAGGTGGAGCCTATTTTCTGCCTGGTCGAAGACCACTGACTGAGGGCTCTCCAGTATCCCGTCGCAGATTTCCTCGCCGTGGTGAGCTGGCAGAGGGTGCATGAACAGAGCGTCGCTCTTGGCCAAAGATAGTATCTCATAGTCTACCTGATACAGGGAAAAAGCAAGACGCCGTTTCGTCGCCTCCAATTCCTGTCCCATACTGGTCCATACATCCGTATATATTATGTCGGCCCCCCTGGCCGCCTCCTGAGGTTCACCGAAAAGCTGAATCTGTCCACCACCGCGAGCAGCAAGTTCCCGGGCTCGACCCAGCACCTCTTTCCTGATTTCGTAGCCGACGGGCGAGGCCATGCGGAAATCCATGCCCGCAAGCGAGGTTCCCAGGAGCAAGCTGTTGGCCACATTGTTGCCATCCCCGATAAACGCCAGCACCAGACCGCGGAGTCTCCCTTTCTTCTCATATATGGTAAGCAGGTCAGAAAGGGCCTGGCACGGGTGCTCCAGATCCGAGAGCGCATTGATCACGGGCACCGTTGAGTACCTGGCGAGCTCAGCCAAGCTCTGGTGAGAAAACGTCCGGGCAGCAATGGCATCAACGTAGCGACTGAGAACGCGCGCCACATCAGCCACCGGCTCCCGCTTCCCCAAGCCCACCTCTTCAGGAGAGAGGTAGATGGCGTAACCTCCAAGCTGCTGCATCGCCAGATCAAAGCTAACTTTGGTTCGCAGGGAAGGCTTCTCAAAGAGCAGCGCAAGCGTCCTTCCCACGAGACAGCACGGTGTCCCTTGCCGCTTCATAGTCAAGGCTTGCTCTATGAGGTTTTCGGCTTCTTCAGGGCTGAGGTCCGATACCGAAAGCAGATCCTTCTTCATAGTAGGAGCTTAGTATATCACTCCCATCGGGTTGTATAATAACCTGGATGCTCAGCAACGAGAGGCCGCTGCTATTGCTCTTTGACGGTAATGCTCTGGTGCACCGCGCCTTTCATGCCTTGCCTCCATTGACAGTCTCCAGCACAGGGGAGATGGTGAACGCCGTCTACGGCTTTGCCAGCACCTTACTCAAAGAGCTCGCTGAACTCAAGCCCAGGTATTGGGCCGTCGCCTTTGACACTCCTGCTCCGACCTTCAGACACAGGATGTTCGAGGAATACAAGGCACAACGTCCTCCAGCACCGGAAGAACTCATAAGCCAGATAAAACGCGTCCACCAGTTGGTAGATGCGTTCGACATTCCTGCCTATGAAGTGGACGGCTTCGAAGCCGACGATGTCCTGGGCACCTTGAGCAAACAGTCCAGCGAGTTGAACATCGAGACCATTATTGTTACTGGTGACAATGACATGCTCCAGGTCGTGCGTCCCGGAGTAAGAGTCCTATCTCCCAAGCGATCCCTGGCTGAAACCGTAATCTACGATGAGGAAGCAGTCAAGCAGAAATATGGCGTAAGGCCAGAGCAAATCACCGACTTCAAGGCACTGGTTGGCGACAACTCCGATAACATCCCCGGCATACCCGGAATCGGAGAGAAAACCGCCACCAGGCTAATTCAACAGTACGGTTGTCTGGAGGAGGTCTATGCCCATATTGGACAAATAACACCGGAAAAAGTGCGAGTGGCATTGCAGCAACATCAAGCTCAGGCTCTACAATGCAGGGAGCTAGTCACCATAGTCAACGATGTTCCCGTGTCCCTGGACCTGGGCGCCTGTGAAGTGAGCAATTATGACCGGCATAAGCTAGTAGAGCTCTTCCGGGAACTCGAATTCAACAGGCTGCTTCCCAGGTTGCCCCAGACAGCACAGGGCAGAGCAGCGTTCTCTACATCCGCAGCACCACCCCAGGGCACCTGCCAAATGGTGAACACCGAACTGGCCTTGAATCAGCTCATAAGCCTGGTGGGGACCTCAACCGAGGTAGTCATCACCCTGATAACTGCTCTATCCCCTTTTCGCCTTATGAGAGGGCGAGGCCCCCGAGGCGAAGGCCTGCCCGGGGGCCTTGTGGGGATTGGCCTCTCGCCTGCCGGAGCAAGTGCCTTCTACATTCCGCTCGGACACTACGGCTTGAACCAGCCCGAGCAGCTTCCGCTGGCACGAGTCATGGCCGGACTGAAGCCAATCCTGGAGACTAGTAGCACGGGCAAGATCGCTCACGACGGTAAGGAGATCACAACCGTGCTGGCTGAGTACGGGGTGAAGCTGGAAGGCCTGATTTTCGATATCACAATTGCGGCACATCTGCTGGGAGAGAAAAACCTGGAACTCAAAGCCCTGGCCCTGAATAGGCTGGGGACGGAGACACCTTCTCTCAGTGAATTGGCCGGCACCGGCAGAAAACAAGTCTCTCCGGCACTGCTAAGGGCAGAGCAGGTTGCCGACTATGCTTGCTCCAGTGCTTGCGTCGCCTGGAACCTGAGAAACACGTTTCGGGACGAGTTGAACCAGTACGGCCTATGGCACCTGTACAGCGAAGTCGAGATGCCTCTGATTCCCGTGCTGGTAGCCATGGAGACGAATGGCATCACTCTGGACATCGCCTTTCTCCGCAAGATGTCTCTCGAGCTGGGGCAGGAGATGCTGAAGCTAGAAGCACAAATCTACAACACCGTGGGACACAGATTCAACATCAATTCCCCCAGGCAGTTGGGGCAGGTTCTTTTTGGTGAACTAGGCCTGCCTGGCTCTCGCAAGACCAAAAGCGGCTACTCCACAGAGGCCTCAATACTCGAAGGCCTGAAGGAGCAATTCCCTGTGGTCGGCCTTGTGCTGCAGTATCGCCAGCTTGGCAAGCTCAAGTCAACATATGTTGATGCTCTGCCCGCGCTTGTCAATCCCGATACTGCAAGGGTACATACTGTCTTCAACCAGACGGGCACCACCACCGGGAGGCTCTCATCGAGCGACCCGAACCTGCAGAACATCCCGGTGAGAACCGAGCTGGGGCGAAGAATAAGACGGGCCCTCAAGTCTCCCCCCGGGGCATACCTGCTCAGCGCCGACTATTCGCAAATAGACCTCAGGGCCCTGGCCCATCTCTCCCAGGACCCCGAGCTCATCGCTGCCTTCGCCCACAATGAAGATATCCACACCACGACCGCCAGCAGGATCTTCGGCATAGCTGCTCATGAAGTCACACCCGACATGCGCCGGGCGGCCAAGGTAGTGAATTTCGGCATCATCTACGGGATGAGCGATTACGGCCTGGAGCAAGCTACCGATTTCAGCCGAGATGAGGCGGCCCAGTTCATAACCCTGTACTTCGAGCGCTACCCCAAGGTAAAGGAGTATATCGAGAAAACCAAGACCCAAGCTAGAGAGCTGGGCTATGTGCAGACGGTTATGGGGAGACGCAGATTCATACCGGAAGTCAACTCGCCTAACCGCCAGCTAAGAGAAGCAGCCGAAAGGATGGCCACAAATGCTCCGGTACAGGGTACTTCTGCCGACATAATCAAGGTCGCTATGGTCAGCCTGCATCAGGAAATGATGCGACGGCGCCTCAAAAGCAAGATGCTCCTGCAGATCCACGATGAACTGATATTCGAGGTGCCCGACGACGAAGTGGAGCAGATGACTTCACTGGTGGGCGAACTGATGCCCCGGGCTCTGCAGCTTTCCGTGCCCCTGAAGGTAGACATCAAGATAGGCAACAACTGGGATGAGATGCGCCAGACGACTACAGCATCCTGACCATCGGCAACTCGCGCTACAAATCAGCGCTTCTCCCGAAGATAAGCGTCGATATCAGCGGCAGCCCGCTTCCCCGCCCCCATAGCGCTGATAACTGTGGCTGCTCCAGTAGCCATATCGCCACCACACCAGATTCTGTCCCTGCTGGTTCTGCCCGTGGCTTCATCCGCTCTTATCGTGCCCCACCGGGTAAGCTCCAGACCTTCGGTGGTCGAGGGAATAATGGGATTGGGCCTTGTCCCCAGAGCAACGATAGCCGTATCAATCTCAATGGAGTGTTCTGTGCCGGGTTTCCGGATCGGCCTTCGTCTACCGCTGTCATCGGGCTCGCCGAGCTCCATCTCATAGCATTCCACGGCTCGGACTCTCCCCTGCTCATCACCCATGAAGCTCTTGGGATTGGTCAAGAGCCTGAAAATGACCCCCTCCTCTTCGGCATTCTCCCTTTCCTCGAGCCTGGCCGGCATCTCTACTTTGGAACGGCGATAGATAACATACACTTCCTCAGCTCCCAGGCGAAGAGCGCATCTGGAGGCATCCATGGCCACATTCCCTCCACCAAACACCGCCACTCTTCTGCCCCTCTTCACCGGTGTATCCCATCGGGGAAAGAGGTAGGCCTTCATCAAGTTCGTTCGAGTAAGGAACTCGTTGGCTGAGTAGACGTTGTTCAGGTTCTCGCCGGGAATACTCAGGAACATTGGTGCCCCGGCCCCCGGAGCCAGAAAAACAGCATCATAGCCGCTCTCCAGCAGTTCATCCGCAGTGGCTATCTTGCCGATGACATGGTCAAGCTTGATCTCCACGCCCAGTGATTTGACGTAATCAACTTCTCCCTGAACGATTTGTTTTGGCAACCTGAATTCAGGTATTCCATACATAAGCACGCCGCCGGCAACATGAAGTGCTTCAAAGATGGTAACCTCGTGTCCCATTTTCACCAGGTCAGCAGCACAGGTTAGCCCGGCCGGCCCGGAACCAACCACAGCCACCTTCCTGCCACCGGCCACGTAGTCCACTTCCTGTTTCGCAGCAAGCTCCGGGTGGGCCCGCTCCCAATCAGCCACATACCTCTCCAGACGTCCAATGGCGACCGGAGCGCCTTTCTTGGCCAGAGCACAGCGTTCCTCGCACTGCGTCTCCTGAGGACAGACACGACCGCAAATGCCGGGAAGGCTGTTCTTGCCCTTCAGTATTCTCACCGCCTCAACCATGTTCCGATCGCGGACTGCTTCTATGAATTCGGGTATATCCACATTGACCGGACAACCATCCTTACACGTCGGCTTGGGACACTGAAGACAGCGGCTGGCTTCCTCAATGGCTTCTTCCTCACCGTATCCCAGCGCCACTTCGCTGAAGTTCTTCTTTCTTGCCGCCGGTTCCTGCTTGGGTATAGGCACCCGGTTCAGGTTCACTTTCTTAGGCATGGTTCTTAGCTCCTGAGCAAGCTGCTTCCCAAAACGCCGATGCTTCTTTCTCTTCCTCCAGATAAGCCCGCTGACGGCTCATTAGCAGGTCCCAGTCAACTTCGTGCCCGTCGAAATCCGGACCATCGACACAGGCGAACTTGGTTTCCTCACCCACGGACACCCGACAGCAACCACACATACCGGTGCCGTCGACCATTATGGGGTTAAGGCTGACAATGGTCTTGACATGGAAAGGCTTGGTGGTCAGAGAGCAGAACTTCATCATCACCGTGGGCCCAATGGCAATGACTCTGTCAATTCGCGTGTTCTGCAAGAGCTCCTTCAACGGCTCGGTGACCAACCCCTTACGCTTATACGAGCCATCGTCCGTGCTGACGATAAGCTCATCGCTCACGCTCCCCAGCCTATCCTCCCAGAAGACGAGGTCCCTGGTCCGGAACCCCATGATGGAGACTACCCTGTTTCCCGCCTCCCGCATAGCCCGAGCGATAGGCACGATAGTGGCAATGGCAAATCCTCCAGCAACGCAGGCCACCGTGCCAAATTTCTCAATCTCTGTTGGACGCCCCAACGGGCCGACGAAGTCCAGAATAGCCTCGCCGGCATTCACGCAGCTCAGCTTCCTGGTGGTAGCGCCGACCTCCATAAATACGACGGTCACGCTGCCCTCCTTCTCATCCCAATCGGCAATGGTCAACGGAATCCGCTCCCCCTTTTCGTCGCTCCTCACGATGACGAATTGCCCCGCCTGCGCCTTTCTGGCCACTCCAGGAGCTTCAACCCTGAACAGATGGATTTCTGGAGTAAGATCCTCTCTGGCCAGTACCCTGTACATAGATAACCTCCCTCAGCTAGCCGGAAACAAGAATGCTGCAATTATATAGCATCACGAATTGAAACTGGAAGGTCTTTGTCCTACACTAGCTCGACAATGCCTGAGTTGCCCGAAGTAGAGACAATCAAGCACGAACTCTCGCCACAGATAGTGGGACGTAGCTTCACCAGCGTCATTGTCTTTGACTGCAAGATAGTGTCCGGGATGTCGACGGCGGAACTCCGCCAGCAACTGATCGGGCAGATGGTGTGTG
>DAOVBS010000078.1 GCA_030670425.1 Chloroflexota bacterium
TCTCAAATCCCAGATAGCTTGGCGGTTTCTTTTTTTCCAGTTCTTTGCATACGTCATTAAACTCCTGTTTGCGAACTTTTTGTTCGTCTGTAAGCGCAAGATCCATATATACCTCCTTTGAGTTTGAAAATATTATGACAAGGCTGCTCGATTTTGCGCCTTATTTTAGATTGTATGGAAAAAATTGTCAAAGGTTAACCGGGCTGCACTGTGGCCATTATGCTTTCGCTGCGTAGCTGAGGTGGCCGATAAGCAGTCCGGCCTATCGGTCAGGCCCCGTGTGCTTCTAGGTCGGGCGCGCTGAGAGCCCCGAACATGTCGTAGTACAGGCCCTTCTTGGCCAGGAGTTCCCTGTGAGTACCGGTCTCGATTATTCTTCCCTGCTCGAGGACGACGATGCGGTCAGCATTGGTCACCGTGGAGAGCCGGTGGGCGATAATAATGCAGGTACGCCCCTTCATGAGACGGCGCAATGATTTCTGCATGAGACGTTCGGCATCAGTATCAACGTTGGACGTGGCTTCGTCCAGTACCAAAATGGGTGGATCAGCCAGGATAGCCCGGGCCAGGCAGACAAGCTGGCGTTGTCCGGCACTGAGATTCTCACCTCTTTCTCCCACTTTGGTCTCGTAGCCATGCTCCAGACGCGCGATGAAATCGTGGGCCCGTGCCTTCTTGGCCGCCCCGACAACCTCTTCGCGGCTGGCTTCCAGGCGTCCGTACCGGATGTTCTCTTCTATGCTGCCTGAAAAGAGAAAAGGATCCTGAGTTACGACGCCTATCTGACGCCTCAATGACTGCTGCGTAAGCGAGTTCACGTTGTGACCATCCACCGTCAGCTCACCCTTGTGTATTTCGTAGAAGCGAGTTATCAGGTTCGCCAGGCTGCTCTTGCCTGCCCCGGTCCGCCCCACTATGGCGACTGTTTCTCCGGGGCTGACCGTTAAGTCTACGTCATGGAGAACCTCGACCCCGGGCGAATAACCGAAGCTGACCCCCTTGAATCTGATCTCCTTTGCCCGGGGCAGCTCGATTGCCCGACGTATGTCCGTTATCTCAGGCTGGATATCAAGCAGTTCAATGATACGCGCTCCGGATGCCATAGCACGCTGGATTTCAACATACTCCATAGCGAGTTCGAGTACAGGCTCAAAGAAGCGGCGGACATAGAGCAAAAAGGCCAACAGAACACCGACACCGATCTCTCCTGCCAGCACCTGAGAGCCACCAAAGACAATAACCAGGGCCGTACCGGTCGCAGTCAGCACTTCCACCATAGGCCACATGACTGCTTGCAGCCTGGCTGCTCTAACATTGGCACTGTAATGCTCCCTATTTGCATTTTCAAATTGCTCAGAGTTGACTTCTTCCCGGGTCAGGCTTTGGGTTACTCGGACGCCGGCTATGCCTTCCTGAAGCTGGGCATTTACGGTGGCAATGGCCCGTCGCACCTTGATGAAGGCCTGGCGAGCGTATCTCTGCCAGACGAATGTCACCACTGCTAGTGCGGGCACCACGCTAAGAGTGAGCAGGGCTAGGCGCGTGTTCATAACAAGCATGATGCAGGCTATTGCCACCAGGGTGAGGGCACTAAACAGCACGTTGAGCATCCCGCTGGCAAGGAGCTCCTGTATTTGCTGCACATCGTTTTGCACACGGGACATGATCCTCCCTACTTTGTTCTGGTCGAAGAAGCGCAGCGAGAGCCGCTGTAGGTGGTCAAACATCTCGGTACGCACTTTGAGCAGTATCTTCTGTCCGGTGTAGCCGAGGAATAGCTCTTCCAGATAACGGCCACCCCAGCCCAGCAGTATCGCAGCGATCGTGATGATGACGATAATGTTCAACCCACTGAGGTCACCTGTTTCTGTGGCGGCAAGTATACGGTCAGCGGCCATACCTACCAACAAGGGCACAGCTATGGTGGAGAGCGAACGCATCACCATTCCACCGGCTCCCAGGGCCAGGTCTGACTTGACCGGTCCCAGATACTTGACTAGCCGGCCCAAGACCCTGGCGTCATATACCTTGCCCAGCACCTTATCTGTGTCGAAGGTGCTGGGGAGTTGACCTCCGCCGTGGTGACTGCCACCGTGATGTGTGCTCATTTCCCTTTATACTGTCCTCACAGATCCGAATTACCTTGAGCCTCAGGATCCTCTCCGGACTCTTCAGTCACAGAGAGTTGCCACTCATATATCTGATGATAAAGGCCATTCCTGGCCATGAGCTCGCCGTGTCTGCCTCGTTCCACTACCTCACCATCCTCAAGCACCAGGATAAGGTCTGCGTTTCTGATGATGGGCAAGCGGTGGGTAATGATGAAGGTAGTGCGTCCCTTGATGAGCTCATTCAAAGCCCGACGAATAAGATGTTCAGTTCCAGCGTCTACGCTGGAGGTTGAGTCATCCATAATCAGGATGCTAGGGTTTATGAGCAGCGTACGGGCTATAGCCAACCGTTGTTTCTGACCCCCGGAGAGGGTGACGCCTCGCTCTCCGACCCAGGTTTCATAGCCGTCAGGGAGGCTCTGGATGAAGTCATGAAGCTGGGCTGCTTTGGCCGCCGCCACTATCTGTTCCATGTCAGCGTTGACAGCACCGTAGGCGATGTTGTCTCGAATAGTAGCCGAGAATAGGAAGGTATTCTGTTGAACTATTCCTACGTTCCTGCGCAGTGATTCGAGGGTCACATCACGGATGTCGATGCCGTCGATGGTGATTCTTCCACTGCTCACATCGTAGAACCTGGGGAGCAGGTGGGCAATGGTGCTCTTGCCGCTACCCAGGCCCCCCACCAGAGCCACCAACTCTCCCGGCTGTACGCCAAAGGTGACGTTCTTGAGCGTGGGAGCAGCTGAGTCGTAGCTGAAGCTGACATTCTCAAAGTGGACTCCTGCCTTTGCGTTGTCTAGCTCAATAGCGTCAGGCTTTTCCTTGACCACTGATTCCGTGTCCAGGATTTCTAGAATCCGCTGTCCACCTGACACAGTGCGGGAGAAGATATTCGTGATGAACCCCAGGCGGCGCACCGGCATTCCCATGATAGTAAGGTAAAGGATGAACTGGGTCAGCCCAGGCATGTCCAGGGCACCGGCGATCACTAGGCGTCCGCCATACCACAAGATGAGCACTATTGGGATTGTTACCAGAAACACCATGAGGGATATGTTGAAAGCTCTCTGCCGAGTAGCGGCAATGTGTTCCTGGTAGAGCACTGCTGCCTGCGTAGCGAATTTGTGGCTCTCTTCCTGCTCGTGGGCGAAAGATCTCACTGTCCTAACCCCGGTGAGGTTTTCCTCCAGGATAGTACCCAGCCTTGCCATTAGCTGTTGAATTCTGAGCCAGATGGGCCGGAGAAGCCTAGCCACGGCACTTGCCCGCCAGCTGACTGCTGCCAGGAAGGCCATGGTCAGCAGCGCCAGGGGTAGGTTAAGCCGGATCAGGAGATAAGAGATGGCGA
The DNA here is from genome assembly GCA_030670425.1 of Chloroflexota bacterium. Taxonomy (GTDB): domain Bacteria; phylum Chloroflexota; class Dehalococcoidia; order GIF9; family AB-539-J10; genus JADFUZ01. The sequence continues at coordinate 3,463 of DAOVBS010000078.1, forward strand.
CGAACAGGATGGTTATCTGGAGCAGACCCAGCAAGCCTCTCCCGAAGAACATACGAATCGCCTCGACGTCGGCGGTGGCTCGTGACATCAGCTCTCCCGTTTGAGCCTGGTCGTGAAAGGCAAAACTCAGCCGCTGCAGTTTGTC
>DAOVBS010000051.1 GCA_030670425.1 Chloroflexota bacterium
TGAACGACGATGGTAGCATGGCGAGGCTGCCCGATCTCGAAACCACGGCCTCTAAACATGGCTTGAAGATCATCGCCATCACTGACCTTATTGCCTACCGTGTTCGCCACGAGAAACTGGTCCAGAGGATAGCCGAGGCTAAACTACCCACCAAGTTTGGGGAGTTCACGGCTATACCCTACAAGAGCAATGTCGATGCCAAGGAGCACTTCGCTCTGGTTCAAGGCGACATTTCGGGCGATGACCCGGTACTGGTGCGCGTGCACAGTGAATGTCTTACGGGAGACGTCTTCGGCAGTCTAAGGTGTGACTGCGGCGACCAGATCAGGCTGGCAATGGAACACATAACCAGGGAAGGCCGAGGAGTGTTTCTATATATGAGGCAAGAGGGAAGAGGAATCGGGTTTCACAACAAGCTTCGCGCCTACGCTCTTCAAGACCAAGGAATGGACACTGTGGAGGCGAATATTGCCCTGGGTTTCCCAGCTGATCTGAGAGACTACGGTGTGGGGGCACAGATCCTAGCTGACTTAGGTTTACATAACATTCGACTCCTCACTAACAACCCCAAGAAGGTAGTCGGCCTGGAGAGCTATGGACTGGAGATAGTAGAGACTGTACCATTGATAGTGCCAGCTAATCCTTACAATATTCATTACTTGCAGACAAAGCAAGAGAAGCTAGGGCACAATCTGCACATAGAGGAGGTGACCAATGGCTAAGCGCTATGAAGGAATGCTGCTAGGGAAGGGGCTCACATTCGCCGTGCTTGTCTCGCGGTTCAATGAACTGCTGACGAGCAGATTGCTTGAGGGTGCGAGAGATGCTTTGGTGCGCCACGGGGTCGATGAAAACGATATCGATGTTGCTTGGACACCTGGCAGTCTCGAGATCCCTCTGGCGGCCATGAAGTTGGCTCAGAGTGGTCGCTATAGCGCCATAATCTGTCTTGGTGCGGTCATTCGTGGCGGGACGCCGCACTTTGAGTACGTGTCTTCCGAAGTAAACAGAGGGATCGCTAGGGTAGGCTTGGATACAGGGGTGCCGGCAACACAGGGCATCATTACTGCGGACACTCTGGAACAGGCCATCCAGAGGGCTGGAGCCAAAGAGGGCAACAAAGGTTTCGTGGCTGCAACAAGCGCCATAGAGATGGCGAATCTACTTAAGGCTATTCAGTGACCTTGGAGACCTTGTCGCCTCGCCTCACCCTCTCAGAGACCTTTATGCCGATAACGTCGCCAGCCTTGGCTTCAGCAATGTCAACACGATCGATCTGCATGGACTCCAAAACGAACTCCATCTCTGTGGTGGCGCCAGCGATACGGACTGTGTCGCCTCGTTTCAATGTACCTGTCAGCTCCACGCCAGCGACTACAGGTTTGGCGAAGAAGTCTACCACCTTGCCGACTTCCAGTTCTGGCATTTCAGAATACCTCCTTCCTATGAGAATAATGTATACCACCTTACCGCCAAAATCAACACATGAAGCCGCGAATGCCTTGACACACCGTGCGCTTAAACCTAAGATATTGATATCAAAGCGATACTAACCGGAGGTAATGAACTATGCTGGAGAGAAAAGCAGAGCAACCATACACCTGGGAAGAAGTGTTCTCTTTCGACCGCATGAAGAGAAGCATGCTAACTAGAGTCCTGGACAACGTAGAGGACATATGCGAGGGCAACAAGCCGGTAAGCCCTGAACAGATTAACGAAGTGATCAACGACGAGTGGCAGAAAGTCAAGGACACCGTGAGATCCTCACCCGCAGCGAAGGAAGCCTTCCGCAAGTACCTGGAGCGTACTGTCTCTGACCAAATTGAGAAGCTGATCGAGAAAGACAAACCCGAACTGGAATCTCTAGGCGTAGTCGAGAGAGGCTTATAGATTGGCCTTGGAGGACAATCAGGGTCCAGTTGCTCAAGCTACGTCGGAGCTTGCCATAGAGCAACTGGGCAAACGCCTCGAGATGCTAGACGAGAGACTCGACAATTTGGACTCGGTAATGACGTCTCTTGTGGAAAGAGTGATGGAGAAGCCGCTAACCTTGGAAGTTGCTTGCCCCAAATGCGGACAACTTATACAGATCAACATAACCAGTAGCGTGAGGATGCGTGGCTAGGGGCAGATACGCCACATCGCCGCAGTGGCACCATAAGACTCACACGACTTTTACCGCTGTCCCATACGCTACTATCTCAGCGGCTCCGGACAACACCATTGAGGTCACAAACCTGGCACCTACGATTGCATTGGCGCCCAGTGTCTCAGCTTGGTCTATCATTCTCTGAAGTGCCTCTTCCCGAGCTTGTGCAAGCATCAAAGTGTAGTCTCTGATCTCGCCTCCAACGATGCTTCTCAGCGCTGCCATGATATCGTGGCCAACATGTCTGGCCCTGATGGTGCTCCCTCTAACCAGACCCAGGGTCTCCGTTATTCTTCTCCCCTCTATCTGCTCGACAGTAACCACAATCACTTCTCCACCTCCTTGAACCTTTCCTTTTCGTCTTTTGCCGCCCGGTGTCTCTCGCAACCCAGTGACACCAGCAGAACGATCAGCCCTATACCTACGGCAGCAATAGCGAGCTTGACAGGCCAAGGCAACGACGCCAAGAGGGCCCAACGAAAATAGTGATAGAGCCCCCAGACCGCCAGAACGCCCAGTCCAACCCCGAGAGTAATACCGCCGATTCTCCTCAAGTCATCTCCTAGAACGTGTTGACCTGCTCTTCAAATCTGTTGGTGACTGGCAATCTCCTACCTTGACCGAAGTTCCTGGTGGTTATCTTTATGCCTGGAGCAGCCTGACGGCGCTTGTATTCATTTCTGTCTACCAGACGAGCCACTCTCACCACCACCTCGGCTTCAAAGCCTCTGCCTATGATCTCAGCAATTGAGAGGTCATCTTCCACGTAGGCCTTCAGAATAGGGTCCAGCAGTTCATACGGAGGCAGGGTATCAGTGTCCTTCTGGTTGGCCCGCAGCTCCGCTGAAGGCGCCCTGCCTAGAACGCTGAGAGGTATCACCTCTCTTCTAGCCTCATGATTCCTGTGCTGGGCTAGCTCAAAGACCATCGTCTTCGGCACGTCCTTCAGAGGTATGAAGCCTCCAGCCATATCCCCATAGAGGGTGGTGTAGCCTGTACTTGCTTCGCTCTTGTTGCTGCAGGCAAGCACCAGCCACCCAAACTTGTTTGACAGAGCAAACAGTAGATTTCCTCTGATTCTCGCCTGAATGTTCTCTTCGGTGACGCCTGGCACAGGACCCCTGAAGAGTTCAGACAGCATCTCCAGATACGACCCAAAAGCCTTTTCGATAGGGATCACCTTGAACTCTATTCCCAGGTTCTTAGCTACGGTCTCCGAATCGGATTTGCTACTCGATGATGTATAGCGAGAGGGCATGGAGACACCCACAACATTACCAGAGCCCAACGCATCCACCGCGATGGTAGCCACCAAGCTTGAATCAACGCCGCCGGATAGACCAATGACGACTTTCTCAAAGCCGTTCTTGCGTACATAGTCCCTCGTACCTAGAACGAGTGCACGATATATCTCTCCGATGTTGTCCAACTGCTCTCTCGGTTTTGCTGACAGAGCCGGCTTGGCAAGCGCTGGAAACTCTGCCGAGACCGTATGAACAACAGCTTGGCTCAGGTGCTTTTCGACTACCTCTAGGTCAGCTATTATGAGATCCCTCTCAAATTGCCTCCCTCGAGCTACGATTTCTCCTCCTCTGCTGATAATGAGGCTGCTACCATCAAAAATGAGTTCGTCTTGACCACCAACCAAGTTATTGTAGGCGATTGCCACCGAGTTCCGGCGTGCCATGGCGACCAGCATCCTCTCTATCGAGCGTCCATTCTCAACATGATAGGGGAAAGCAGTCACATTGACCAATACCTGCGCTTCAGCGCAGGTTTGCGCTATGGCTGGCTCAGTACCATGTATGTCTCCCCCGATAGCCACAGCTACGCCCACGCCACCGATACTGAAGATGGGGCAGCCGCTTCCGGCACGAAAGTACCTCCTCTCGTCAAACACACCGTAGCAGGGCAGGGAGATCTTGTGATACACACCTGCCAGTTTCCTCTGACAGACGATTGCCGCGGCATCATATATGTCGCCATTGTCACCACCATCGACGAAGCCTACCACCACCACCATGTCTGACGAGTGCTCTACAATCTCCGCGAGGCTCAGTTGAGTCTGCTTAATGAACTGGGGTTTGAGCAACAAGACCTCAGGCGGATAGCCTGTGATGGCTAGTTCAGGGAAGGTTAGCAGGTCAACTCCTAGTGACCTCGCTTCCTCAATACAACGGATGATTTCCGCTGTATTACCGACCAGGTCACCGACAGTGGGGTCCGTTTGACCCATCCCGATCCTAATCCTGCGCAACTTGTCTCCTGGAAGCACCCTGGTAGTATACCAGAGATTGAGCGGTTCTCCCGTAAGCCAGCGGTCGCAGACCCCACCCAAGGCTCAGGCTTACGCATGGCATAATGGGGTATCATCCCGTGGTTGCCAAGACCCCCCGGTTGGACAACTAGCTAGACACGGTCATCTTGGGCACCCACTTGCCCCAACTCCTACACGCTTGTCTACTTCCTGTTGTGGAAAGCCTTGTGAACCTCCTTCAAGTGCCTGTTGGTAACGTGTGTATAGACTTGGGTCGTCCTGATGCTTTCATGGCCTAGCATCTCCTGAACCGACCGCAGGTCAGCACCTGCTATCAACAGGTCGGTTGCGAAGGAGTGGCGTAAGGTATGGGGGCTTGCCTTAATGGGCAGCCCACTCCTTTTGGCGTACTTGGTAACGATCTTCTGAATGGATCTCGCCGTCAATCGCATTCTTTCCCCACCTTTTTCAGTATTCACCGCACCACTATAACGAATAAACAGCGGCTTGAGATGATCCTGACGTGATCGCAGGTACCGACCAAGCCACCCTGCAGCCCTATCTGACAAGAAGACTACTCGTAGCTTGTTTCCCTTGCCCCTCACGCCAAATTCTTGGCGTTTGAGGTCAACGTCATCCCGATTCAACCGCACCAACTCTGAGACCCTCAGTCCCGTACTGAATAGCGTCTCCA
>DAOVBS010000048.1 GCA_030670425.1 Chloroflexota bacterium
AGGAATATCGAGAAGAGACAGCAGGTCTCGGAAGGAGCTGAGGGAATGCCCACGTACGAGTTTTGGTGTCCCAAGTGCAAGAAGGTATTCGAGGTGAAAAGGCCTATAGCCGACTTCGATAAGCTAGCCGACTGCCCCGACTGCAACACGGGTGGACAGAGACTGGTCTCCAACTTCGCCTCGAAAATTGGCTACAACTTGCAGATGCCGCAGCCACCGTTCAGAGAAAAGAAGTAACCAAAACAGAGGGTAGAGGTCACTGGCATGGGAGGCGACTAACATGGAGCTTTCACCCCTGGCTAGGGAACGCTTGGCCAGGATTGGTGCCCTATCGGAAGAAGAAAGGGAGAGACTGAAACAGTCAGAGGACCTGGATTCTCTGCTTTCAGAATATTTCAGTGGCGAGTTGGACACCGATGGGCTGTGGAAAAGGCTGAAAGGATTGAAGCAGCAGCGCGGTGAGTCTGTCCCCAGAGAGGTACAGGCGCGACTGGTAGATACGTTGCGTCTGCGAATGGGCCAAGAGGATTTCGAGCAGCGTCGGGACGCCATCCTGGCCATAGAGACAATGAAAGCCGAAGGAAAGTACAGCACTCTAGAAGTAGCCCTCGACTCCATCGAAGCCGTCCGCAACAAATATCTGCAGGCGAAACAGCAGGCATACGAACAGCTGAAAGCGGGGCTGCAAAGCCAACTCCAGGCAGCGGCTCAACAGGCAAAGGCACAGGGCATGGAGATCGACATGGGAGGTTCTCTGGACGCCAATGCCAGAAACAGCCCGCAATGGAAGGACTTCATCTCCCAGCATGAGGAATCGAGCGAGGAGATGTTTGGCAGCTACATAGGAAGACTACGAGACGCGATATAGACAACCTGCCGCATCCTTGACAAGACAGTCCTTGGCCATGAACCAGGCATCCTCGGCGAGACGAGTGTAGCCCTAACCCCCAAGACGTGTATTTCAGTGTTCTTGCCTGACCCTATTGACCATTATGACCAAGGCATGTATAATGGTTGCACTGATGCAATGGATCATCCTGGTCATCTCGGTCATGGAGGTAACATGCTTAAGAGGATATCGGCACAGAAGGCAAGGCAGAGCTTCGGTGAGTTAATGGACGAGGTGCGTCTCAGGGGAGACAGGTACATCGTTCAAAGAGGAAACCGACCAGTGGTGGCTGTTATACCTGTAGAAGAGTATGTCGCCTGGGAGAAAGCCAGGGAGAGGCTCTACGAGAAAATCGTGCAGATGAGAAAAAGAAACCAAGGTATCAAGTCAGAGAGACTGGAAAGTGAGATCCGGGAGGCGGTAGAGGCAACAAGATAGCCTTCACCATGTGGATACTCTCATGCTCAAAGTCGTCCTTGACACCCACGTATTCGTCAGCGCTCTGATAAATCCTCACGGCAAGTCGGCTCGAATCTTCGACCACATTCTCAAGAACGGGGTCCGCCTTTTCACCTCACCAGCCGTAGTGGAAGAGCAAGAGCGGGCCCTACGCCATCCGAAGCTGGCGAAAAGGCATGGACTGAAGGGAGAGGAGTTGGGTGAGTTCATTGCCGATCTGCCGGTCATCACTTCACTGATCGAGGAGAAGAAGACGCTCGAGGTGATGAAAGCACACCGGTGGCACGACAAATACTTATCCTGTGCTGCCACTGGGCGCGCAGACTTCATCGTCTCCGCAGACAGCTCCCTGCTGCAACTGCGGGAGTATGAAGGAACTAAGATCACCACTCCTGACGAACTGGCGGAGCTGTTTGAGAATGAGTGGTGACTGTGTGGTCTATCTGCTTATGCGCGTGCCAGCACCTTTGACCTGAGCTTCAAGCTCTTCCAAAGTTGTCCAGTTGATGTCTCCAGGAGTTGAGTGCTGCAATGCCGCATAGGCATTTCCGTACTTCAACCCCTTCTCCACACCTTCAGTGATATAGCCATACATGAACCCGCCCGAAAAGGAATCACCCGCTCCAAGCCGATCGATTATCTCCACGTCATACGTTTTGTCTTCATATATCCTGCCCCCCGAGTAGACGATGGCCGTCCAGCGGTTCCTCAAAACAGACAGGTCTTCTCGTATTGTGATACACACCACCTCGAAATTGAACTGCTCCGCCAGCCTCTTCGCAACTTCCTCGTAGCTGTCAGCCCTGATACCCAGTACTTTCGCCGTGTCTTCCTCAGTGGAGATGAGAATATCCACGTACTCCATCAGCGGCTTCATGCATCTCCCGGCCTCCACCCCTGTCCAGAGCCTTGATCGGTAGTTGAGGTCACAGGCAACCTTGCAGCCAACTTTTTTCGCTGTCTTCAGCGCGTCAGCCGTGACCTGGGCTGCACTGACACTCAACGCCGGCGTAATACCACTGACATAGAACCACTTGGCCTGGCGCAAGAGCTCGTCCCAGTTCACCTCTCCAGTCTGTATCTGGCTTATGGCAGAGTGTGCTCTGTCATAGGTAACCTTGCTCGCCCTTGGCGACGCCCCAAACTCGAGGAAATAAAGCCCAACTCGGTCGCCGCTTGCCCATATGATATGGGAGGTATCTACTCCTTGTTCCCTCGCTTTGTTCCTAATCAACGCCCCCAGTGCATTGTCCGTAAGCCGTGAGACCCAGGCTACTTTCAATCCCAACCTGCTGAGGTTGCAGGCCACACTCATCTCCGCGCCACCGGCATTCACCTCCAGGATGTTCGCCTGCTCCAGCCTGCGGTAGTTGGGTGGCGATAGTCTCACCATTGTCTCGCCGAATGCCACAAGGTCATACATCTCGTTGCCCTCTCTGCTTCTCATCCTTACCCAGTCCTTCCCACCTTCACCGCCTCGATGAACTTCCTGGCATTCTCCGTAATCACCTCATACCTCTTCTCGCTGAGTGCCTTCTTGTCCACCAGCGCTGTAGCAACCGACACCGCCACAGCACCCGCCCTGATGAAATCTGGCGTGTTCTCCAGGGTTACACCGCCAGTGGGGGTCAGCCTTATCTGTGGCAGAGGACCTCTAATGTCTCTCAAGTACTTTGGGCCGACCGCTCCAGCGGGAAACACCTTGACTATGTCAGCCCCCGCTTCCCACGCGGTCAGTATCTCAGTAGGGGTGAAGGTGCCCGGTATGACCACCTTACCGTACCGGTGGCAGACCTCTATTACCCTCAAATTCAGAGTTGGTGTGACAATGAACTCCGCGCCGGCAAGTATCACAGCCCGCGCCGTTTCCGGATCTAGCACCGTCCCAGCACCCACAAGCACTTCATCGCCCACAGCTTCCCTGAACTCCCTGATAACGTCGATGGCGCCGGGGACAGTCATCGTTACCTCAATGGGCTTGACGCCACCTTTGGCTATGGCGCCGCATACCTCTATGGCCTCCCGTGCAGTGCCAACTCTCACTATCGCCACAACACCGCCATCGATGATGTCCTGCAGGTTTCTTTCCTTATCGTCCATGTCTAGCCTCCCAATTCAGATTCTGGCTAACACTCCTGCAAATACTCCACAGAAGAACGTAGCCAGTAGCATTGGGTCCATTCTCGTTCAACTACATAGGCGTGCTACTGGGCAGACAAGACTCTCCTCAGCTTCTCCACGAAATCCTGTCTTGGCGGAGAGAAAATGTCCATGATCTGGCAGCCTTCTTCAGAGCTATAGGCTCCATGCTCTGTGTTTGAAGGTATGATGATGACATCGCCCTTCTTCATAGGATACAGCTTCCCTTCAAGTATAAAGTCGCACTCACCATCCACGACTACCATGATCTGTTCATGTTCGTGGTGGTGAACCGCAGCGCAGATACTTGGGGCCAGGGTAACAAACGTAACCGTAATCCTCTCCGCAGACACAATGTGAGCCTTCGCCCCGGGACCCAGTTCCACAACAGGAACATCGGCGTAGTGGGTGACTCGCTTGCTGAATTCCTCCTGGCTGGCATATGGCTCTTTCTTTTCCAACTGAGTTAGCCCTCCTTTACTATACTAGTGTGCTGGTCACACTCGATTTGCACGACCGAACTGAGTGCAGCAATAATGCTCAGCCTCTTAGGAAGACAGAGCCTTCCGTAGCTTGGCCACAAGGTCCTCTCGAGGAGGAGAAAAGATGTCGATAGCCTTGCAGCCTGCCTCGGGAATATATCCGCCGTGTTCTATGTTAGAGGGTAGGATGATAACGTCACCTTTCTTGAGGTGATATAGCTTCCCCTCAACTATTTCGTCCTGCTCACCATCTATGACTACCATCATCTGCTCTGATTCGTGACGGTGTGGAGGGAAATATGCATTGGGCTTCTGGGTGAGAAAACTGACCGTGATATTCTGGGAAGACACGATGTGGCTGTTTGAACCGGGAACCAGCTCTACAGCAGGCACATCGGCGTAATGGATAACTCGCCTGTTGAATTCCTCCTGGCTGGCATAGGGCTCCTTCTTTTCCATCTGATTCGCCTCCTTTGCCCAGATTATAGCATTCAGGGAATGGACAGGAAACGTCAAATCAAGCTCATATAGGCCTTTCCTTTCTAGTATAATCATCTGTGCTATCAAAGGTATAGAGGAGTAGCCAATGTCTACAGCGAGAATAGGAATCATCGGTGGCAGCGGCCTTTACAGAATAGAGGGCATGAGCGAGGTGGAGGAGGTGAACGTGAGCACACCCTTCGGCAAGCCAAGCGATACCATGATACTGGGCAACCTCGAAGACGTAAGGGTTGTCTTCCTGCCCAGGCATGGCCGGGGACACCACATCAGCCCCACGGAGTTGCCGGTCAAGGCCAACATCTACGCCCTGAAATCTCTCGGAGTGGAGAGGATTATCTCTGTGAACGCGGTAGGCAGCCTGAAGGAGGGAATTCGACCTATGGACCTTGTTGTCCCTGACCAGCTCATCGACCGCACCAAAGGTAGAGATAGCACTTTCTTCACCAACGGGATGGTCGCACACATAGCCTTTGCCGAGCCGTTTTGCCCTACCCTCAGTCAGGTCCTATCCGAGGCAGCCACGAAGGCAGGAGCCAGGATACACAAAGGGGGTACCTATCTGGCTATCGAAGGGCCGCAATTCTCTACCAAGGCTGAGTCACAGCTCTACCGCAACTGGGGTGCCGACGTCATCGGGATGACAGTGTTGCCCGAAGCAAAGCTAGCCAGAGAGGCTGAGATATGTTACACCTCACTTGCCTTCGTCACTGATTACGATTGCTGGCACCCAGGCTATAAGTCGGTGACGACGGAGATGATCCTAGCCAACCTTGAGAAAGGCGTTGGCACTGCCAGGAGAATCCTGAGGCTAGCGATTCCCGATATACCACAACAACGGGACTGCCCTTGTGCCACCGCACTTGAAGATGCTATTGTCACCTCGCCGAAGTATATCCCCCAAGAGACAAGGAGAGACTTGGACCTGCTCGTCGGGA
>DAOVBS010000001.1 GCA_030670425.1 Chloroflexota bacterium
ATTGGCAGACCACCGAGAACCACAGTGGGGAAGAAAGGCGATGGTAAGCAAGCTCGCCCCATCTCTTCTAGCAAGACCGAAAGGTCGAGGAAGCTCATGCCGCTGCCTCCGTACGCTTCTGGAAACATGAGGCCCAGCCAGCCCAGAGTCGCCATTTCCTGCCACAGCTCTGTGGAGTAGCCTTTCGCATCTTGCTCCATCAGCTTGACGAAGCTCTTGGGGCATCTCTCCTCAAGCAATTCACGCGCTGCCTGTTTCAGCATCTCCTGCTCTTCAGAGAGCGCTAGGTTCACTCTATCCTCCTAGTCAAGTGGCTCCTTCTTCCTAATCAGTGGGCAGTCCCAGGCCTCTGGTAGCTATGATGTTCTTCAGGATTTCCCTGCTACCTGCCTGAAGGCTGTACCCCTTGGAACCCAAGTATGAGTGGGATGCCAGGCCTTCAAACGGAGCGTACTTGGAACCAGCCTGCAGCACGCCGTACGGGCCGAGAATTTCCATTGCTGTGTTAGCCAGACGCTGCTCGAAGGCGGTGGCATAGGACTTGGACACGGCGGCTTCCACCGTCGGGGGGCGTCCTTCATCCATCACCGTGGCGACTTTGTACATGAGGAGTCTTCCCACCTCAAATTCAACCTGAAGCTGTGCCAATTTATGTCGGACTATGGCATCCTGCGACAACGCTCTTCCATCGCATTCTGTCTCCTTGACGAATGTGATGATGGCGTCAAATAGAGCGTAGTTTCCCATCAGTCTTTCCATGCCGCCTCTCTCGTAGGCGAGTTGCTCTATGACTTGGTAGAAACCCCTGTTCTTCTCTCCTATCATGCATCTCTTTGGCACTCGAACGTTATCGAAGAAAACATCGTTCCAAGCCTCTGTGCCAGTGATATCAATCATGGGGATACGGGAGATTCCGGGAAGGTCCATAGGAACGAGGAACTCGCTTATGCCTCTATGCTTGGGAGCGTCCATATCGGTCCTTGCGAACAGGTCAATATGCTTGATGAACGAGGCGCCGCTGGTCCATGTCTTCTGCCCGTTAATCACGTACGCATCACCATCCTCAGTAGCTCTTGTCTTGAGGGAAGCCAAGTCCGAACCGGATTCTGGCTCACTCATCCCCAGCCCAACGTACAATTCCCCTGCCATGATCTTGGGTAGGAATTCCCGTTTCTGTTCCTCAGATCCATAGTTGAGTATCGAGCCACCTATTTGCCGGTCGGTGAACCAGTGACAGGCAGCGGGCGCTCCGTAGCGCAACATTTCCTCGGTGACTACCAAACGGTCGATGAAGCTACGTTCCTGCCCCCCATATTCCTTGGGCCAAGTTAGCCCAATCCAGCCTCTCTGCGCTACCCTCTTGGTGAATGCTGGGTCATACCCCTGTATCCAAGCATCACAGCCTGGCTTCCACAGCCCTCTTGTTATCTCACCTTCCAGGAAGTTGCGTACTTCTTGCCTCAGCGTGTTCTGCTCTTCACTGAAACCGAAATCCATATAACTCTCTCAGAGGTTGATATTAGAGTACTTCCGCCAGCGCGTCGTTACGGACTTCTTCGCCAGGACATCCAGGGCACGGTTTATGCATTTCCTGGTGGCGCGCGGCGCGATGATGTCGTCGATATAACCTCGCTCCGCAGCAGGATATGGGCGCTCGTACAGTTCCGAGTACTCCTTTATCTTCTTTGCCTTCTCCTCTTCGGGGTTCTCCGCCTCTCTGATATCTCGGGCAAATATGACGCTGGCAGCAGTCTCTGCCCCTACGATGGAGACCCGGGCGGTAGGCCACGCGAACACGAAATCAGCGCCAATAGACTTGTCCAGCATGCCGTAATGAGCGCCGGCATAGGATTTTCGGACTATTATAGAGATCAGCGGTACAGTGGCATCGGCCCACGAGTAGAGCAGCTTGGCACCATGACGCAATATGCCTGCCCAGTCTTGCTGGGAGCCTATCATGTAGCCAGGGCAATCTGTAAGGGAGATGAGGGGAATGTTGAAGAGGTCGCAGGACCGAATGAATCTGGCTAGTTTATCGCAGGCATTTATATCCAGAACCCCTGCCTTGACTCCAGGCTGGTTGGAGACTATGCCGACGGGACGCCCATTCATGCGGGCAAAGCCGCATATCGCGTTTGAAGCGTAGCACTTGAGTATCTCGAGGAAATGCCCTTCGTCCACAACGCTCTTGATGATTTCGTACATATCGTACGGCTTCGCTGGATCGTCAGGGATGATGGTATCGAATTCAGCGATCTCCCTTTCGGGGCTATCGTCGGTGTCGATTCGTGGCGGCTGCTCCTGATTGTTGGAGGGGAAGAAGGAGAGAAGCTCCTTGCATCTATCCAGACAATCCCTGTCGTCTTCGGCCACTATGTGTGTCTGTCCGGACTTGATGGCATGGCTCCTCCAGCCACTGAGTTCTTCGAGGCTGATCTCTTCTCCGATTTGCGTTTTCACGAAGGCAGGGCCGGCAATGCCCATGAAGCCTGTTTGCCTTGCCTGGATGACGAAATCCATCATCACCGGATGGTATGCTTGCCCTCCCAAGCAAGGGCCCATCAGCAGAGATATCTGAGGGATTATTCCAGAGGCTTCTATCTGGGATCTGAACGTCCAGCCGTAGGATTCCAGAGTGTCCATGCCTTCGTGCAGTCGTGCGCCCGCTGAGTCGTTCATGGTTACGAATGGCCAGCCCTTTTCCTTGGCAAACCTGATGGCGGAGGCGAGCTTCTTGCCATGGTATTCGCCGAAAGTCCCCATCATGGCGGTGTAGTCCTCAGCACCGGCAACCACACATCTTCCGCTCACCTTGCCGAATCCAGTGACAATTCCCTCAGCAGGCACCTCTCGTTCGTCCATTCCGAAAGCGGTGGTTCTGTGCTTAACCCACAATCCCAGCTCAGTGAAAGTACCGGAGTCGAAGAAGTAGTCTATCCTTTCGCGTGCAGACATCTGTCCCTTCTTGTGGCGCTCCTCGATGGCCTTGGGACTTCCCATCTGCAGAAGGTGCCTTCTGGCGCGTTCCCACTGCTCGATTCTCTGTGCTGTTGTGCCTCCGGTTGCGTTGCTCATCATTCGACTCTCTTTCCCCGGTCGATCGCTGCTAATCTGGGGGTTGTGTGAATATCTGTGCCTCTGACGGTGCAGACAGCTCTCTCATGGCGTCACGAAAGGCCATATATCTATAGCACAGGATGGCGGCAAATTCAATATAGCTGGCGGGACCGCCAATCACGTGGCCTACGCTATCCCGGCCGTTGCGTGATGGAGACCCTTCTGGGGTGACGGGCTCCGGTCCCACGGTACCCGCTCGAATGACTTGAGATGTGCTGGGCTCGCGGTCAGTCTTCAACTGAGGGTGGCAATCTTCACCTTGCCCCAAATGCCGATCCTGTCACCCTTGATGACGACTATGCCGCGCAGTTGCTCAATACTCCTGGCCCTGTGGATTGCCTTGGAGATATCATCTGTGTCTCTCACCATGTTGCCAATCGCGGTGGCTATGGCGTCGGCGAAGGCTGCCGAGGGCGAAAGCGCGATGACAGCATCAGCAGTGCCCAGACTCAATGAGTGTCCCACGCTTGCTGAGGAGGTGCATATGCCCAAAGGCGTTTCATTGGGCTTGACTTCCAGGGCGATCTTCCCTGTGAAAGGCGATTGGCCGGCATAGACGCCCACGAGCCTCATCTTCAGTATTCTGAGAAAGACATCGCCTCCATTCTCCACTATGACCTCTGGCGAGAAAGCGAGCAGGTCCCTCCCTACCGCTTCAGCAATAGCGCCAGCTACCGCTGCCATAGGGCCCACCCCAGCCGTCTGTGACGCCTCGGCCATTTCCCTTACGATCGCCGGAGCATCTTCATCGACTTGATACGGCTCCAACGTGGTCAGAAAGAGGGGATGATGCATGATGTATTGCTCCAGGGGTACACGATGCTTCAGGATGGACTTGATGGCTTTGTCCCTCAGGCTGCGCTGGGCTTGGATATACAAGTCCGTCTGTTTCACTACCGCGCTGAACGAGACCAGGTCGCTATTCTGAGTCCATTGACGGTAGTATCTCGGCTGGTGCACGGATTGTCGACCTGTGTCAGAAGTAGACTTTCATGGCCCGGGGCGGACACGCCTTGACGCACAAACCGCAGACAACGCACTTGTCTTGGTCAAAGAGCACCCTTCTCGTTCTTGGCTCCAGGGTGAAGGCACCGGTGGGGCAGACGGTGATACAGGCACCGCAATGCGTACATCTGGCTTCATCGCGGATCACATCCTGGCTTAGCGACTGGATTATTATCCCTGTATCAGTGAGGTATCGGATGCCTTTGTCGTAGTCCTGCTTCTCGCCGCTCAGCTCTAGCACCAGCAAGCCTTCCTGCCCTGGTGATACCGACGCCTTGAGAATGTTGAAGCTGAGATTGAAGTCCTTGGCCAGCCGGTATACCACGGGCTGTCCTGTCACGAGGGGGGGGAAGTGAAGCACTATTCTTCTGGAGATGTTCATCTTCTCACTCTATTATCGCTCTTTCAGGAAGAGGCCTGGAGGTCATACCTGACTCTACTCCTGGTAGGGGAGCCGATGGTTCTGTAAGCAGGAACTCTCCTCTGGCTATCCATTCTCTCAAGGTGTTGGCGATCTCAACCGCCTTGGAGTAACTGGAGAGAGAAGCGGTAGGCACGTCTCTGCCCTGGACTGTTATGTGGCCGCTCTTGAGCTGTGCATAGCTGACTTCACCCAGAGTGTCGGGCTTCCTTTGGGGATAGGCTTCAGAGTAGTCAATGATGGGAGCGAAGATGTCCGCATCTGCCACTGTGGTGTAACGCAGGATTTCTTCAGATACTATGGGTATGGGGATACCTATGCCTACTGTCAGCGTGCAACCGTACCCGAGCATGCTTGTTCCCACCAGCCATTCCGGGTTCATTTGTTTCAGGTCGCCGATGAGGGCCAGAGTCCCAGCCGGCTCTCTTGGCACGCCATTGTCTCCCCTGGGGGCAATGGGGTTGTGCTGCGTGCCATGCCAGGCAACATAGCCAATGCCGCCGCCAAGGAATATCTTGGTGCCTATGCCTATCGTTCTATAGTAAGGATCATTCAGTAGAGGAGAAAGCTGTCCTGAGGTCGAGTAGTTGGCATTACCTAGCTTGGGCTTCAGCACCCCCATATAGGTATAGATCATCTGCTCTGACAGATTCACGGCAACGGGGTAGAGCTGATAGGCGTTTCTGACGTTGAACATGGTGGCATTATTGAGGTCTTTGATGTTTATCCACGTTTCCAGCTTCTTCCTGGGATAGCAATCCGTGCCGTAGGCGCTGGCTATCAGCCTGATATCTCTTCCTGCCACCAGCTCCTCAATAACGTGTCCGCCCCCGTATCTGAACTCGCCTGGATAGATCTTATTCTTGGGGTCATCGTCGGGCAAGGCTGTCGCTCCGAGAAAGACGTCTACGGCAGCCAAGCCAGCATAGGCAGGGACATCGTTAAGGTAAACCTTCCCGCCGAGTTTTATCTTGGGCTTGGAGTGCCCGATGTTCAGGAACACGCCTGAGGAGCACATGGGGCTGAAAGTCCCAGTGGTGACTACGTCAATATCCTTTGCCGCCTTGGCTATGCCATCTCTCATGACGACGTCGATCACTTCCTCGGCGGTAACCACTACCACCTTACCCTTCTTGATTCTATCGTTGATTTCGGCGATTGTTTTTGACATCGTGCAGTCCTGTCCTTGGGGAAGAAGGCTCTCTCGTCAATTTGCTATTCGAGCAGTTCCGCGGCTAGCTTGGCTGCCTTCTTGCCAGATAGCAGCATGCCGCCGAATATTGGCCCCATTCGGGGGGAGCCGAAAACAGCGTTGGCTGACATGCCTGCGACTATCAGACCGGGATAGACCTCCCTGGTATTCTCAAGCGTTTCCCTTTCGGCTACCTCGGCCCACATCGATTTTTCCCCAGCCATTTTCCCGCTCGGGGTTCTCAGTTCTCCTCTCACCTTCCTGGTGACTAGCTGGCAGACCTCGGCATCGTGTCCCGTGGCATCTATCACCAGTCTCGATCTTATGGCCAGGGGGTCGATATGCAGGTTCGCCATTTGGACGGGGCTCCAGTTCAGCACCAACCCACTGACCCTGTCCGCCTCTCTGATGACCACGTCCTCGACGCTGATGAGGTTAAATATGCTAACCCCGGCTTTCATTGCCCGGGAGCAAAGCGTCGAAGCTACTTCCACAGCGTTGGCTACGTAGTATCCCTTCTGATACCTGACACTGGCGATGCCAAACTCGTCCAGGATCTCTTTACCTTCCTCCTGAACCACGATCTTGTTGAACATCATGCCGCCTCCCCATATGCCGCCGCCGACACTTAGCTTCCTCTCGAAGATGGCTACCTTCACGCTTCCTCTGGCGAGGTAGTAAGCGGCAACCATTCCCGCTGGTCCAGCACCGACGACAGCTACGTCAAGCTCCGTTGCTTCAAGCAGATCCTTCTGGTAGCTTTCGATTATGGCTCTGGAGATAACGACTTCATCCATTACTGAACTCCTTTGACTCACCCCACGGCCGGCATCGGGCAACTGCTCCTGGGAATAGGCCGTCTATTATACCCTTCTGGATGGATGGTTTTCCAGTTACTGTACCCGATCATGTTGTGGGTGTCCTGCTATGTCGTCCTCCCCTGCGAGGAGCCCCCGTTCAGTTTTTTGACAGTCCTGCTAGCCAATGCTAATATGATTGCGAACAGTCGGTTCGCGCTTCGTGAACTCGTTGCAAAAAGGTATGGTCAGTGTATTTGGTAGGAGCCTTGGGGGGTGGTGATAGGTGGATGACGCCGATAGTTGGCTTCTGTTAATCTTTCTAGTCTGTCTTGCGCTTTCAGCTTTCTTCTCCAGTGCTGAGTCCGCGTTCATCTCGCTGCCTAAGCTGCGGGTAAGGTATCTGGTGGAGAGCGGCGTAAAAGGGGCAGGGCAACTGGCCAAGGCTGCTGACAGACCCGAGAGATTCTTGGCTACTGTTCTGTTGGGCAACAACTTGGCCAATGTGGGGGCTGCCACACTGGGTACTATTATGGCCGTGGCGGCCTTTGGCTTGCCGTGGGGGCCCGTCGTTGCAACGGTCGCAGTTACGACCCTGGTGTTGGTCTTTGGGGAGATTATCCCCAAGACTGTAGCTGTTCATCATGCCCAGCGGCTGTCTCTTGCCTACATCTACCCGTTGAGGTTAGTCGAACTGTGCCTGTACCCTTTTGTTCTGGCGTTGGGTCGTATTGGGCTTGGGTTTACCAGCATAATATCCGAGCCAGTGGCAGATGCGAAGCTGGTGAGTGAAGGGGAGATACGTTCTGTGATAAGTGTGGGGGAGAGCGAAGGAGTGGTAGAGCAGGGCGAGGCCGAGATGTTGCACAAGGTGTTTGAGTTCACTGACCGTCCGGTAAGCAAGATAACAGTCCCCAGAACGGAGATAGCCTGGGTGGAGCAAGGGACGACTCTGAATGACTTCCTGGACATATTTGCTGAGAGGCCCTACAGTCGGTTCCCTGTCTATAAGGACAATATGGACAACGTGGTAGGTATCCTGTTTGCCAAGGACGTGCTGATGAAGTTGGCAGAGGACTCCACAATTGAGGAGGCTGTCATCGATGCTTTGATTCGCCCTGCTTACTTCGTGCCAAATAGCAAGCGTTTGGGAAAACTGCTTGCTGAGATGAGAGATGGTGGTCACCACATGGCGATCGTTGTGGATGAGTTTGGAGGCATAGCTGGAATGGTGACCTTGGGACAACTGACAGAAGAAGTTGTCGGCGATATTAAGGATGAGCTAAGCAGGGAAGAAGAGGATTTTGTGGTGACGGGTGCCAATACCTTTCAGCTGGACGGAGGATTTCGAGTTGAGGAGGCCAACGAGGAGTTGGGGTTGGATCTGCCTGTCGGCGATTACGAAACAGTGGCTGGGTTTATTCTCAACTATCTTGGGCGAATACCGAGGCAGACTGAACAGCTGAAATATCGAGATTTGAAACTTGTCGTAACTGAGATGCGAGGAGTGAAAATAGAGAAGGTGATGGTGACCAAGGAAGGAGGCGGATCCTCTGGGGAATCCTAGAGGGTTCTTGGGCCAGAAGGACTAATGCAGCGCCTGCGCCTCAGGTTTGGCAGGGGGGAAGAAGTCAGGTTTATCTCTCATCTCGATATAGTGCGTTCCTGGGAACGTGCGTTCAGAAGAGCGGAAATACCTGTAGCCTATTCCCAGGGACATACTCCCCATCCGCGAATCGCGGTGGCAGCGCCTTTGGCTGTAGGAGTAACCAGCGAGGCTGAACTGATGGATGTGTACTTGAGTCGCAAGATGCCTCCTCAAGCTCTTATGATGATGGTGAGGAGCCAGTTGCCTGCCGGGTTTGACGTGTTTGATGCTTGGGAGGTGGGCCTGGGTATCCCTTCGCTGCAGTCCTGCCTCGCCTATGCTGAATATCTGAGCCAGACAGGCCCAGGACGAAGCGAGCAGTGGGTGAGAGATGCCATTTCGTCCTTGCTTCAGACGAAAGAACTGCCCTGGCATCATTCTCGAGGGTCGAAAGTACACTACTATGACTTGCGGGCGTTGATAGCTGACCTGTGGCTCATTGGCCGCTATGGACGATTGTGTGCCCTGGGCATGAGGCTGCGCTGCGGTGCCGGCGGCAGTGGAAGGCCAGAGCAGGTTGTGTCGGCCTTGGGTTTCGCCGAATATCCTCGGTCAATCCACCGTACCAGGCTCATCTTGCAAGGAGAACTGGATACATAGGCATCTCGAACCGGCGGCATGTCTTGTGACCATCAATCCTGTGGATAGCGAGGGAAGGCAACCTGTCATTATGGCGAAAGCAAGGACACTTCGAGGAGGCAGTCTTTGAGGCTTGTTTTGATTCGGCATGGCGAGACATATTGGAATGAGGAGAGACGCATTCAGGGGGGTGGCAGCGATATTGAGCTAAACGAAGTGGGGATGAAGCAGACAGTTAGGCTGGCGTCGTTCTTGAAGGTCGAAAGCATAGATCGCGTAGTTTCCAGCCCTATGAAACGAGCTCTGGTCATGGCTCAGGCTATAGCCAAGGAGCACAAGTTGCCTGTAGAAGTCAAGGAAGGACTCAGGGAGATTGAAGTCGGTGAATTTGAGGGATTGCCTCTGTCCAGCTTGAGCGGCAGCTTTAGTCAGCTTCTGATGAAATGGTGGGAGGGCGGGATAAGAAAATTGCCCGGCGGCGAGAGCTTCGCCGAGTTGCAGAAGAGGTGTTGGGGTGCTGTGGAACCTTTGTTGGCTGGCCACGATGAAAACGGAACGGTAGTTGTAGTTGGTCATTACTTCGTGACTCTAGCCATCATCTTCAGAGTTCTGGGGTTTCCTTTGGAGTATCTTCCCAGGTTTAGGATAGACTCCGGCGGGATTAGCATTATTGAGCTTGCGGACTATGGATCTCGCTTGGTCACTTTCAATGATACTTCCTACTTGTGGGAAGGGTGTGGGCGCAAGGCTGGACGTAGACGGTGAGCCTGGAGACAAGATCGGAAGGAGGCTAGCCCCTGGGGAACAGAAGAGTGCACATTGTGGTGACACAGACGAGCCAGGGACTGATGCAACAGAACCGGTCAAGAGTTTGGGAAGGGGTATTTGAGGAGAGGAGACAACATCTGTGGTGAAGCTTGAACTGGGCAGAAGAGTCAGAGATTTCGTTCAACGGCATAAGCTGATCCTGCCTCAAGAAGAGATGGTTGTGGCCGTATCGGGCGGGGCTGACTCGGTCTCTTTGCTTCATATCCTGACTGCTTGGCAAGAAGAGACGGGCATGAAGCTTCACGTGGCTCATCTCGACCATCAACTCCGGGCCTCAGAATCTGCTCGAGATGCCGAATATGTAGCTGACCTAGCCGCATCTCTTGGCGTTCCAGTCACTGTTGGCAGGCGAGATGTGGCTGCCTATGGGAGGGCAAGGGGTTGTTCCACAGAGGAAGCTGCTCGAGAGCTGCGCTATGACTTTCTTGCTGAGGTGGCTGGCGATGTTGGAGCTCGGCGGGTGGTCATAGGGCATACCAGAGATGACCAGGTGGAGACTGTCCTGATGCACATACTGCGCGGTTCGGGGATATCAGGTCTCCGCGGCCTCGGGCCCTGTTCACCCATGCCCCTGTGTCGTTCGGGGCTGCAAGTGAAGGCTCTGGGTTTGTTGGTGATAAGGCCGCTTCTTGATGTTACCCGACAAGAGACGCTGAGCTATTGCCGGGAGCATCAACTTGCGCCTCGAGTTGATTCCTCCAACCTTTGCCGGTCTTTCCTGCGAAATCGTCTTCGACTTGAGCTTCTTCCTTTGCTTAGAACATACAACCCAAATGTGGACCAAGCCTTGCTCCGCCTGTCGCGGATCGCCAGTGATGACAGCTCCTTCATTGAGCAGGAAGCTCTGAAGTTATGTGCTGAGCTGTGCAGGTCGGAATGTGGCTCGCTCCATCTAGATAAGGAGAAGATGGCCTTCCTGCCCGCGGCTCTGCAATCCAGGCTGATAGGATTGGCTGTGGTGGAGGTGCTGGGGGACGCGCGTGACATCGAGGGCAATCACATTGAGGCTATACGTAGTCTGTTGACCAAACCCGTTGGCAAAGAAGTCTCCTTGCCGCGTGGCATGGTGTGTCAAAGCCGATATGGTGAGGTGGTCATTGCGGGTGGAGAGAGGCGATCTCACGTTCCGTGCCGTACAGAAGTGGGGGTTGAGTGGGGCTCCGTTCCTCTATTGAGGGAGGAATCTGCCCTTGAAGTGCCCGGTGAGACGCTCTTGCCAGGGTGGCGTGTGCTGGCCAATACCATTTCGAGGCACACTGGCACCACGCCGTTTCGCCACGAAGAGAATCGAGATAATCTCGTAGCCGAGTTTGACCTTCATGAGTTGGAGGGTGGCATATTCGTTCGCCGGCGCCAGCCCGGGGATAGATTCCAACCTTTGGGCATGCGTGCGCACAAGAAATTGCAGGACTTCATGGTTGATGCCAAGATCCCTTCTCTCTGGCGGGACCGAATACCCGTGGTTTGCTCCTCTGGAGGAATCATCTGGCTGGTAGGCTGGCGCATTGACGATAGTGTGAAGGTTACCCAAGCTACCAGGGAGCTTCTCCGTTTGGAGTTCACTAGACTACCCTCTTGAGCCCTGGCACACGTTTCCCTGGCCCGAAGCCACTGTTTGTTGAGTGTCTAGACTTCGCCTTTTCCGCTATACTAGGCGGCATGCATAATATGCTGCTCGTGGATAAGCCCCAGGGGCCTACTTCATCTCGGGTGGTGGAACTGATAAGGAGGAAGCTCAAGGTGAGGACCGGGCACACAGGAACTCTGGACCCGCTGGCCACGGGGCTGTTGGTTGTTCTCACCGGCAAAGGCACCAAAGAGGCATCCTCATTTCTCCACCTGGACAAGAGCTACGAAGTCAAAGCGACGCTGGGAGTGGAGACTGACACTTACGATCGTCAGGGCAGGGTCTTGCAGCGGAACGACAACGAGGTGACTAGGCACGAACTGGAAGAGGTGCTCAAGGAGTTCCACGGTGATATCTGGCAGGTTCCCCCTCCATTTTCTGCAAAAAAAATAGAGGGTCGAAAGGCCTATGAATTGGCCAGAAGAGGTGTGAGTGTAAAGATACCACCGCAGAAGGTGAGCATCCATTCCTTGGAGCTTAGAGAATTTCAGTTCCCTTCGTTTACCCTTGCCTGTGACGTTTCGTCAGGGTTCTATGTCAGGAGCTTGGTTCACGACATAGGAGAGAAGTTGAGGACTGGCGCTATGGTGGCGGAAGTCCGCCGCACAAGAGTGGGGCCTTATCGGGTAGAGGAAGCCAGGACGCTGGAGGAGATATTGAGTGAGCCTGGCTAGTCAGCTCTGATGATGAACCTCTCTTGCTGATGTTCCTACCGGTGCCGACGGGCAATGGAGGTTTCGGAGGAGGGAATGGGGTCTGGTGAGCTCGTATCAGGGTCTCAGCTCACCTGTGTTTTCCAGCGACAATGCCTTTTGACTGCATGCATGGTTGGGCCTGCAATGACAAGGAGGTCTCGTTCAGCTATAATCTGACGCGTGTGTTGTGGCTGTTCTGTTTGGTCCGGATAAGCTGTGAAGACGTTCAGTCGGAAAGGGGATAGGGGAGAGACCAGCCTTCTCGGTGGTGTAAGAGTGTCTAAGGCTGATGCTAGATGTGAGGCTTATGGCACCATTGACGAAGCAGTTTCATGTTTGGGGTTGGCCAAGGGCTTCTGTCAGGCTGAGGTAGTAGGTATCCTGTCCACTCTGCAGCAGGATCTGTTTATGGTGGCGGGGGAGCTAGCAACTCCAGCAGAGCCCGTCTCTCAGTCAGCCAACAGAGCAAGCGTAGTGAAGCCAGAGATGGTGCGGAGGTTGGAGGATTTGATAGAAGATATCGAAGCCAAGGTTGCCATGCCTCGTGGGTTTGTTATCCCCGGTGCGTGTAGGAGCTCGGCAGCTCTGGATGTGGCACGCACTGTTATTAGACGCGCTGAAAGGAGAGTGGTGAGCTTGAGAGAAACGGGACAACCGTTGAACCAGGAGCTATTGAGCTACCTCAACCGCCTATCTGGTTTGGTTTTTTCGTTGGCTCGTTACCAGGACAAGGTTGGCGATGGAGATAATCCCGGCTATTGATATCAGGGGCGGCAAATGTGTCAGGCTATATCAAGGGGACTACGGCCAGCAGACCACTTTCGCTGATAACCCCGTGGAAGTGGCTTTGCAATGGAAGTCCCAGGGCGCCAGGTGGCTGCACGTGGTCGACCTCGACGGAGCGGCTGTGGGCGAGCCCAGGAACGCGGCGGTGGTGGAGAGGATAATAGATAGAAGCCTCTTGCTGGTGGAACTGGGTGGCGGCATCAGGAAGAAAGAGGTAGCGGAGGAGCTACTGCACAGGGGGGTGAGTCGTATAGTCCTGGGTACGGCGGCTATAGAGAAACCAGAACTGGTGGAGAAGCTTAACCGCCGGTTTGGCCAGGCTGTTGTGGTTGGCCTTGATGCTCGAGATGGCAAGATCGCTATCCACGGCTGGCGAAAGGACACGGTTGTCGATGTTCTCGTCTTAGCCAGTGAGATGATGAGGATCGGGGTGAAGCGATTCATATACACGGACGTAAGACGGGATGGCACACTAACGGAGCCCAACTTCGATGCCATAGGAAAGTTGAGAGACAGGCTGGATGTGCCTGTCATTGCCTCAGGCGGCATTGCCAGGCTGGAGCATTTGCAAAGGCTTGGCGAACTCGGAGTGGAGGGAGCTATCATAGGCAAGGCTCTCTATACAGGGGATATCAATTTGCGGGAAGCGATAGCCCGCTTCGGAGGTTAGATGCTGAAGCTCGATGACAAGGGTCTGGTTCCAGCTATTATTCAGGATGCCCGGAATGGTGAAGTGCTCATGCTGGGCTACATGAATAGAGAGTCCCTCAGGCTGACGCTATCCAGCGGGGATGTCTGGTTCTATAGCCGCAGTCGACAGGAGTTGTGGCATAAGGGGGCCACCTCGGGCAATTTCCTCAGGGCGAGGTCCATTCTCCAGGATTGTGACGGTGATACCCTGCTGATTCAAGCCGAGCCCGTCGGGCCGGTGTGCCATCTGGGCTATCGGACTTGCTTCCTCAAGGACGAGGAGGAGCAGAGGTTCTTGGAGGAGCAGGACTTGGACTAGCTATCCTTGTTCCTCTTTCTCCTCAGACCTGTCAGCCTCGACAACCTCTTTTAGCGCTGATATGGCGGTCTCTAGCTGATCGCCGTCCGGCTCTCGCGTAGTCATGGATTGCAGCATCAACCCTGGGGCCAGGAGTACCTGAGATAAGATGCTATTGCTATGACTCGCTCCGAACTTGGTGACTTCGTACCCAATGGCGGCAATAACCGGTAGGAGGACTATGCGGGATGCAACACTTATCCATATTGCCGGGCGACCAAGCAGGGCGAAGACAAGGATGGAGATGATTAGCACGGCAAAGATGAAGCTGGTGCCACAGCGCGCATGAGCGGTGGGGTAGTCCTTGACCGCTTCCACCTCCAGGGGGCATCCATTCTCGTAGGCGTTGACCACTTTGTGCTCCGCTCCGTGATAGGCGAAGACCCTTCTTATGTCAGGGAAGAGTCCTATGACCTTAAGGTAAGCGATGAAAATGCCAATGCGGACGAAGCCCTCGAGCAAGTTACTCACAAAGTCAGAGGCAATATAGGTGTCGAGCAGGCGTGCAATGAGAAGAGGAGCGACGAAAAACAGCGCTGCTGCGAAGGCAATACTGGCGGCTGCAACCCCCCACAAGGCTAACGTTGGTATCTGTTCCTCTTCTTCGGCTGAGGCGATCTGGGCAGAGTAGAGCAAAGACTGGATTCCCAGAACTAGAGTCTCGATGAGGACGATGACGCCTCTGATGAGAGGGCTTTCTCTGAGGCGACCTCTATATATCTTGGCTAGGGGTTCTCTTCTTATCTCCAGTCGTCCGTCTGGACGCCGCACAGATACGGCCATGTTGCCTCGCCCCCGCATCATCACGCCCTCGATGACTGCTTGCCCACCGTAGGAAAAGCCCTTTGCCGTTCCCCTCTTCATTTCTTCCATGCAATGGCATTGAGGTTGCTAGCTGTTCGAGAAATCGATGAGGGATGGTCTATTCCACCATCCCTTGGCTCCGCAATCGTGCCCGACTGGTCAATCCTTGATGTTGTATCGCTTCTTGAAGCGTTCCACTCTTCCCATGGTGTCAACTATTCTCTGCTTGCCTGTATAGAAAGGGTGGCATCTGCTGCAAACCTCGACCCTGAGCTCTGGCCTAGTTGCTCCAGTGGTGAAAGTGTTGCCGCAAAGGCAGGTCACCTTGGCATCATCATAGTACTTCGGATGAATCTTAGGTTTCACTGTAAACGCTCACTCTTTTCTTATACCGGGTTGCTGGCTCATATGTGACATGGCCATCTATCAGGGCGAAAAGGGTGTGGTCCCTACCCAGACCTACGTTATTGCCTGGTGCAATGCGGGTTCCGCGCTGCCTGACTAGAATATTCCCAGCGCGCACCTGCTGCCCACCGTATTTCTTGACTCCCAGACGCTTAGACTGACTGTCGCGTCCACATCTTGTACTGCCGCCACCTTTTTTGTGTGCCATGATTACGCCCCTGGCCTAACGACTTCCTCTATGGATAGTCTGGTGTAGATTGGGCGGTGTCCAGTTTTCTTGCGATACCGAGTCTTGTTCTTGTATTTGAATACAATGAGTTTGTCGCCCTTGACCTCTCCCATGGAACTTGCTATCACCTTGGCTCCCTCGATGGTTGGACTACCTACGAGGATGTTCTGGCCATCGCTAATGAACAATACCCTATCCAGCTCAACCGTCTTACCTGCCGGTATGTCCAGACGGTTAACCTGTATCGTCTGTTTTGGAGCGACCCTGTACTGCTTGCCACCTGCCTCAACGATAGCGTAGATATTATCACCTCCGAGCAAGGACTATAGATTCTAGCAAGCCGAATTGCAGGGTGTCAAACCGGGTGTCTAGCCTTCAGCCAGTTCAGCACGGCAGCCATCGCCTGTTCCTCCAAGCGTAGCTTGTGCTTTGCCCCTGGAATTATGAGTAGCTCCTTGGGTTCTCTGGCCTTTTGGTACAGCCTATGAGCATGCTCCAGGGTCACAACCTCATCGGCATCGCCATGAACCAAGAGCAGCGGACGAGGGGAGATCTTGTCCACCGAGTGAATTGGGGAGACTGCCTGGAAGCCGCTCAGCCACATCTCAATCGATGGTGGGAAGTCACTGTCTCGTATGACCCCGATGTTGCGGAAGTGCTGGATGCAGCCTGCGCCTGTCTCTTCGTTAGCCAGCGAGCCGAAATCAGCAGGACAGGCGCAAGCTGCCACTGCGGAGATTCTTGAGTCTAAGGCTGCGCGATGGATGGCCACTGCAGCTCCGCCGCTGAAGCCAAGAAGAGAAAGGCGGTTCGTATCTGCTTGTTCGAGCGCGGAGAGAAACTCGATGGCAGCTTGTAGATCATGACTCCAGCCAAGGAGGTCCAGGTTGCCTTGGCTTTTTCCCGCCCCGCGGAAGTTGAAGATCAGAGTAAGGAAGCCAGCGTCGCAGAATCCTCGTGCTAGAGCGGCATAGCCTCTGTCCTTGGGATCATGTGGAACAGCAGGAATGCCGTGGCAGATGCACAGTGCTGGAACTGCCTTGTTCCCGTGGGGGATATAGAGTTCACCTGCCAGTTCGAGCCCATCACTTCTCAGGCCAACGGTTTGCACTTCCATCTAAGTCAGAAGCGACGGTAGGCTCCGCGCTTTCGTTTGAAGAGGTAGCCGGCTATCAGCCCCAAGAGCAAACCACCCACGTGAGCCTGCCAGGCTATTCCGGGAATGAAAGAGAGCACGAGGAAACCTATGATTGCCACCCAAAGAGGGATCGGAAACGGGAAGGGGAATACAAACACCGGTAGTCTCGGAGCCATCATCGCCAATGTTCCACCAACAGCATAGATGGCTCCTGAAGCGCCCACCCCTGTTGAAGCGGGATGCGCCAGGACCATGAATAGAGCATTTCCAGCCAGGCCTCCGAGGAAATATACCCAGAGAAAACTCCTCTCGCCAACGACCCTGATGAGGAAGCTTCCCAGGAAGAATAGGCTGATCATGTTGAACAGGATGTGGTTGAAGCTTCCATGCACAAAGATGCTGGTCATTATGGTCCAGGGCTGGCGCAGGAACAGTGCAGGTGTCATCCCGAGAAATAGGACTATGTCTGGCCTCACCATGGTTACTATGAAGACCAGTACGTTTAGAGCTATCAGGAACCAGATAGCATGCAAGCTGGGGGTAGTGTAGCTTCTCATCGGGTAGATTATAGACTAGCGCTGTGCAGAGCTTCAAGGCGCCGCGAGGATGGCTAGTGGCTGTCTTCGCCCATCCTATGCCCACCAATAGGCCAGAAGGATACCCAAGCCTGCCCCTGCTACAACCTGAAATCGTGTGTGTCCTACCAGTCGTCGGAGGAAGCGTTCAAATTCGAGATGTGTCTTGGGGAACTCTACTAGCAGGTGATTTAAGATGGCGGACTGTTTGTCAACTGCCTGGCGTACGCCAGTGGCATCGTACATTACCACCGCGGCCAGGACGACGCTGATGCCAAAAGCAGCTGAGTCTACTCCGTGAAGTATGCCTGAGGCAGTTGCCAGAGCACAAACTAGGGAAGCATGAGCGCTGGGCATTCCTCCTGCGGCGACCAAGTAGCGCGGATTCAGGTGTTTGTCTCTGAGTGCTTGAACGATTGTCTTCAGCGCCTGGGCCACGAGCCAGGCACCGATGGGGATGAGCAATGTCTTGTTAGCTGCGATTTGGCTCAGGACGTTCATGCTTTCTCTGTTGTTGGCTGGCGGTCCTTTGGTTCAGAATGCCTAATCTTAGCTGTCTCGCGGGTTTCTTTCAATCTGCCCCTTGGATTCCTGGACTGCAGGGTGGCATATGTCGGCCGTTTCCAGCTTCTTAGCTTTGCTTGTGCCGGTGCATATTGACAAGCGCTTCCGTTAGTGTAATCATACTTTCTCATTCTGGCACACGAAGTTGACGCGCCCACTAGAGTAGGTGGAATCTTCGCGGATATCAATGAAAGTGAAGACGAAATGCCTGTAACTTATGAGGAACTGACTGTGGGTTATGAGTTCCCCCCGGCCAGTTATGAGCTCAACGCCTCCCTTGTTGCCAAGTACCTAGGAGCTGTGGACAGCGCAGGTGACGATTCTGTTCCTCCTCTAGCGGTAGCGGCGCGTGCTCTGGCGGCCCTGGCTGAGTGGCTCCACTTGCCAGCCGGTACGATACATGCATCACAGGATTTCGAGTTCTTCAAACTGGTGCCTGTCGGCGCTACTGTACACTGCCAGGCAAAGGTGGGTCGGAAGTTGACTCGGGGGAGCATGCGCATGCTGGTATTGGAGCTAAGCGTCGCTGACAGTAGCGGACAGAAAGTGCAATCAGGCAAGGCAACCATAATCTTGCCAGCCTAGAGACAATGATTGAGGACATTCATCAGGGACAGATTCTTCCTCCAGTGGTGAAGCACATCACTCAAGAGAAGATCAACCTTTACGCCGAGGCGTCGGGTGACTTCAACCCTATCCACATAGATGAGTCCTTCGCTGTTCAGACTCCCTTGGGTGGCACTATCGCCCACGGCATGCTCATTCTGGCATATGTGTCGGATATGATGGCCCGGGCTTTCGGCGCGAGTTGGAATTCTGGTGGCAAGCTCTCTGTGCGCTTCAAAGCGCCAGCACGACCTGGAGATACTGTGACTGTTGCTGGGAAAGTCGAGTCTGTTGAGGACGAAGAAGGCACGTCATGCGCCAGGTGCAGCCTCGAGTGCCGGAATCAACAGGGCGAGGCGATTGTTGTAGGAGAGGCACGGGTTCGGCTGGAATAAACCTCCAAAGTAGGGAAGATGGCTCAAGACAGGAAGGTACGCGTAGCGGTTGATGCTATGGGTGGCGATTACGCTCCTGAGGAGATTGTCAAAGGAGCGGTCCTTGCTGGCCAGAAGGGGGACGTAGAGATAGTGCTGGTTGGTCAGGTGGACACTATGGAGGAGGAGTTGGCCAAGCATGATAGCTCTGGTTTGCCCATACGGCTTGCCGAAGCCACCGAGGTTATCAGAGAAGGGGAACCGCCCGCCTCGGCAGTTCGGCGCAAGCCCAATAGCTCCATAGTCGTAGCTACGAAGCTGGTCAAGTCTGGCGAAGCCGATGCCATAATCAGTGCTGGTCCCTCAGGCGCGGTTGCTGTTAGCGCGGTCCAGCACCTGGGTATGATCGAAGGAATGGAGCGTCCGGCGATTGGTGGGGGCTTTGGAAGCTTTGCCCCCGGCATATTGCTCATGGACCTTGGAGCGAATGTTGATTGCAAGCCGTACCAGCTTGTGGCATTTGCCGTTGCTGGGTCGGTTTATGCCAGGAAGCTCCTAGGTGTTCCTAATCCCACAGTAGGCTTGCTGAGCACAGGTGCTGAAAAGGGCAAGGGAAACGAGTTAGTCCGTGAAGGCTACCACCTTCTGGAAGACAGCGGGGTGAATTTCATTGGCAATATTGAAGGCAGCGATATCCTGACTGGGAAGGCCAACGTGATTGTCCTCGACGGATTCGTGGGCAATGTTCTTCTCAAGTTCTATGAAAGCATAGGAGACTACGCCCTGGGGTGGATGAGACACAAGCTGAAGAAATATCCCCTCTTGGGCTGGATAGGCAAACTGTTGTTCGATAAGGCTTTGCCCATAACCAAGCTGTCATACGAGGGTGAGGAGGAAGGTAGTGGGATCCTATGGGGCGTCAACGGTATCGTCAGGGTGGCTCATGGGGCTTGTCGGGCTTCGCACATAGCGCATGGCATAGCGGGTGCCAAGAAAGCTGTGGAGGCGGATATCATCGGCGCCTTGAAGCCGGAACTGGAGAGATTCAAGAAAGAAGGCAAACTGTAAAGGAGGGACGAATGTCTGTCGAAGAGCAAATAAGAGATATCGTGTCGAGGATTGCGCATATTGACAAAAGCATTATCACCCGGGAGAGCACTTTCAAGGAGATGAAGGCGGATTCCCTTGACGTAGTTCAAGCACTGGTAGCCGTTGAAGAAGCCTTCGATATCGAGATCCCTGATGAGGAGGCGCAGAAGTTTCAGAATTTCGGCGATTTCGTCAGCTATGTGGAAAGCCAAACGGCGAAAAAGGATGAGGCTTAGTCGTGTCATTCGAAGGGAAGTTGGCCCTGGTAACTGGGAGTGGGAGGGGAATCGGTCGAGCAACCGCGCTGAAGCTTGCTTCACTGGGCTGTGACATCATTGTGAACTACTTTCGGCGTCGTGAGACGGCCGAGAGCACAGCCAAGGATATCCAGGCTCTGGGGGTGCGAGCTGAGGTTATCAAGGCCAATGTGGGCGACCCAGCGAAAATCGATGCGATGTTCGACACAATTGCCAACAAGTTCGGCTATCTGGATATCTTCGTCAGCAATGCTGCCTCCGGGGTAGGTCGGCCTATCATGGATGTGGATGTTAAGGCCTGGGATTGGACTATGGATATCAATGCCAAGGCGTTCTTGCTCTGCGTCCAGCGAGCGGCCAAGCTGATGGAGGGAAGGGCTGGCACAGTAGTCAGTATCTCCAGCCTGGGTTCTAGGTTTGTGTGGCCGACCTACGCTGCTGTAGGCGTGTCCAAGGCTGCCTTGGAAGCGTTGACTCGCTACCTGGCAATAGAGATGATTCCTAAAGGAATCCGAGTCAATGCTGTGTCTGCTTCTGCGGTGAACACCGAGGCACTGCAGTTCTATATTAGAGAGGGCTATGTGAAGGACAGCAAACAGACGACACCAACGGGTAGGATGGTGACTCCTGAAGACGTAGCCAACGTGGTAGCTTTTCTGTGTAGCGACGAGGCTTTCATGATTCGAGGGCAGACAATTATTGTCGATGGGGGTACCTCTGTGGCTCCTTTTGTTCCCGGAGGGCAAGAACAGGCATGAAGATACCGAAAGTCGTTGTTACTGGAATGGGCACCGTCAACGCATTGGGATTGAGTGTCGAGAGGTTCTGGGAAGGGTTGGTTGCCGGGAAATCAGGAATTGGGCCCATTGCTCGTTTTGACGCCAGCAAGTTCTACGTGAAGGTAGACGCTGAGGTAAAGGGCTTTGATGCCACTGCATACATGGACCCAAAGATAGTGGATAGGAATGCAAGGGCGGTGCATTTTGCCATAGCCGCAGCTAAAGAGGCCATAAGATCGGCCGAGTTAGATATGACTCAGGAATGCCCCGAACGAGTGGGAGTTAGTGTTGGCTGTATGGTGGACGTCGACTATATGGTCAAGCAGAATGAAATGCTTCAGAAACGGGGGCCGAGGAGAGTTGATCCTCTGTTTGTCGCCAAGTCGGGTCCCAGTGCGGCGTCGATGCAGATAGGCATGTACTTGGAGGCCAGAGGCCCCAACTCCAGCGTCAACAGCTTATGCGCCAGCGGGGCAGACGCTATAGGCACTGCGATGAATTTTATCCGCCTGGGCTACGCAGATGTGATGATAGCTGGTGGTTCCGACTCCAGCCTGTCCCCGGTTGGCATGGCTGGCTTGGATATATTGGGAGCTCTGACACGGGAGCCGGACCCGGCCAAGGCCTCCCGGCCGTTTGACCTCAACCGCAGTGGTTTTGTTTTTGGGGAGGGGGCGGGGATTCTTGTTCTGGAGAGCTACGAGCACGCCAGGAAGAGGAATGCATCCATACTTGCTGAAGTGGCCGGCGCCGGCTGGTCTTTTGACGCTTATGACCAGACTGCCCCTGCCCCTGAAGCAGAGGCGTATGCCATGAAGACGGCGCTGCAGAGTGCTGACGTGAAGCCAAAGGACGTTGACTATATCAATGCCCACGGTACCAGCACGCGTCTGAACGACCCCAATGAAACGAAGGCGATCAAGATGGTATTCGGGGAGCGTGCCTACAGGATTCCGGTGAGCTCCACCAAGTCTATGGTCGGTCATATAGTCACGGCTGCTGGTGCCGTCGAGTGTATCGCGTCCATACTCATCATGAATAAGAGCATTATCCACCCGACGATAAACTATGAGACCCCTGACCCCGAGTGTGACCTGGACTATGTTCCCAATGTGGCTCGCCAGGCGCGGGTGGATGTCTGTTTGAGCAATAGCTTTGGGCTTGGCGGCGAGAACTGCTGTCTGGTGCTAAAGAGGTTTGCCAAATGACAGTCTGGAGCTACTGCACGGCAAGCAGTTGGGACAGGAATGCGGAGGAGAGATGGGGCTAGAGGGTAGAGTCGCTTTGGTGACCGGTGCCTCCCGGGGTATGGGTAGAGCGATTGCCTTGAAGCTTGCTGGCCTCGGCTGTAAGATGGCGGTCAACTACGTGGCTATCGATGACCAGAACAGGTTGGATGCTGACAACGTGGTCGAGACGATCATTGGCTTGGGTGGGGAGGCCTTTCCCGTTGAAGCCGATGTTCGAGATGGTGAGGCGGTTAAGGCTATGGTACAAAGGGTGATCGATAGATGGGACAAGATAGATGTCTTGGTGAATAATGCCGGCATCACCAGGGACAACCTGTTGCTGCGGATGTCTGAAGACGCTTGGGATAGTGTGCTGGATGTGAACCTGCGGGGCACTTATCTGTGCAGCAAATTTGCACTCAAGTCCATGATAAGACAGGGGTGGGGCCGCATCATCAGCGTTGCCTCGATCGCTGGAGTGATCGGTAATGCTGGACAGACCAACTATGCCGCCTCCAAGGGGGGGATCATAGCCTTTACCAAGAGCATAGCGAGGGAGGTGGGCTCCCGCGGCATTACCGCAAACGCCGTGGCGCCTGGCTTTATCAAGACTAGCATGACAGAGGCACTATCTGAGGAGATCAAGAACTCTATTCTGTCCATGACTTCGTTGCGCCGCGCCGGGGAACCGGAAGAGGTAGCCGAGCTTGTGGCTTTTCTCGCTAGTGATGCAGCCGGGTATATTACCGGGCAGGTCATTGGCATAGACGGGGGAATGTAGGTTCGGATGGATCGCCGCTCCCCGTTCAAGACGGAGTGAGAACCATTCTCCGCTGCCGCTAGGTGGTGGAGTCGATACGGGTACCATCAGCGTCTTTCCTGTGTCTCTTGTGAAAGCCACCGTCCCCCTGTGTACTGTAGCTTCTGCATCTATGTGTGGACGTGATGGGGTCACAGGGTATCACCTGCCTGGGCCAGGCAATTGACTTTGCCGATGGCATCGGCTAGATTATCGTGCTAGAGGTAGCGACGTAGGGTTGCCAAAGGGGGAGGCTATGTTCACGCAGCGGACATTAGGACAGGTGCGCAAAGGTGGAAACGAGTGGGAGAGGGAATTGGAGAGGAGTGTTGAACAGAAGCCTGAGAGGATGGAGAGGTTCTCCACGGTCTCCGATGTGGAAGTGAAGAGGATCTACACGCCAGAAGATGTCAAGGATACTGATTTCGCCCGTGATATTGGCTACCCCGGCATCTTCCCCTTTACCAGAGGCTGTCAGCCTTCAATGTATCGCGGCAGGGAATGGACCTTTCGGATGTTCTCGGGAATGGGTAGTGCAGCCGATACTAACAAGAGGTGGCATCTACTACTGGGGCAGGGTGAGACAGGATTAAGCACAGCCTTCGATTTCCCCACCTTGATGGGCTATGATAGCGATTGCCCCAGGGCGAGAGGGGAGTGCGGTAAGTGTGGGGTGGCAATCGACACTCTGACAGATTTCGAGATCCTGACAGACTCAATCCCTCTCGACGGCGTCACTACATCTATGACCATCAATCCTCCGGCACCTGTGCTGTGGGCTATGTACCTGGCTGTCGCTGAAAAGAACGGGATAGGCTGGGACAAGATCGGGGGCACGATCCAGAATGATATGCTCAAGGAATTCATCGCGCAGAAAACCCTCATGCTTCCCCCGAAACCATCGATAAGGCTGATCAGCGACACCGTTGAATTCGGGACCAAATATGTCCCTAGGTGGAACACCATCAGTATTAGCGGCTATCACATTCGTGAGGCGGGCTCTTCCGCTGTGCAGGAGTTGGCTTTCACCTTGGCGGATGGGATAGCGTATGTGCAGGATGTTCTCGAGCGCAAGAAGCTGGATGTTGACTCGTTTGCCCCGCGCCTGTCGTTCTTCTTTAACTCGCACCTGGATTTCTTCGAGGAGATTGCGAAATTCAGGGCGGCCAGAAGGATGTGGGCCAAGATAATGAGGTACAGGTTCAAGGCTGAGGATCCCCGGTCCTGGTGGATGAGATTTCACACTCAGACTGCGGGCTGCTCGCTTGTTGCTCAGCAGCCTTACAACAACGTCATCAGGACTACGGCCGAAGCTCTGGCAGCAGTTATGGGTGGGACACAGTCTCTCCACACCAACTCTCTGGACGAGACCTTGGCTTTGCCCAGCGAGTTCGCGGTCACTATCGCCCTCCGCACCCAGCAGATTATCGCCGATGAAATAGGCGTTGCCAATACCATAGATCCGATGGCAGGTTCCTATTTTGTGGAGTCCCTGACAAATGAGATAGAGGAGAGGGCCTGGGAATACATCAACAGGATAGATGACATGGGCGGCATGCTCGCTGCCATTGAGATGGGCTTTCCTCAAAGGGAAATTGCCGACGCAGCTTACCATTACCAGCAGCAAATTGAGGGCGGTGAGAAGGTTGTGATAGGCGTGAATAAGTACTCTACCGGGGAACAGGTCTATCCCCCGCTACTTCAGATTTCTGAGGGGTTAGAAGAGGAGCAAATCGCGAGAACGATGGAGGTGAAAAGAACCAGGGACAACCGAAAAGCGATTCAGAGCCTGAACGCCCTTCGTGCCGCTTGCAAGACGGACAAGAACATGATGCCTTACGTGCTGGAGGCAGTGAAGGCATATGCCACAGAGCAAGAGATCTGTGACGTGTGGAGGGACGTGTTCGGGGAGTACCGGGAGTCATCTGTTCACCTGTGAGGAGTAGATGACTTCGGGAAGAAAGCTGAGGATCCTTGTTGCCAAACCAGGGCTCGATGGGCATGACAGGGGTGCCAAGATCTTGGCGCGGGCCTACAGGGATGCCGGATTCGAGGTCATATACAGCGGCTTGCATCAGACGCCAGAGCAAATCGTCCATGTGGCTCTGCAGGAGGACGTTGACCTGATTGGGTTGAGCTGTCTCTCCGGTGCCCATATGTACTTGTTCCCTCGAGTGATTGAGCTGCTGAAAGAGAACAAAGCAGAGGATATAACAGTTATAGGGGGAGGCATCATTCCCGTGGACGATATCCCGAAGCTCAAGAAGGCGGGGATCAAAGAGGTATTCCTGCCGGGTGGCTCTCTCAAGGACATGGTAGATTGGGCAAAGGCCAATGTGGAGCCCTGCCGCTACGGCGAGAGGAAGGAGTAAGGGAGTCTCACAGATGGGGCTGGCAAAGAGAGTCCTGCAGGGGGACGTTCGGGCAACGGCAAGGTTGCTGAGAGAAGTAGAGGAGGAGTTGCCCGGCGCTATTGATGAGCTAAAGGTTCTTTATCCTCATACCGGGAAGGCACACGTTGTTGGCATAACTGGCGCCCCCGGCTCGGGAAAGAGCACTCTGATAGATGTGCTGATCGATGCCTACAGGAAGGAGAACAAGACAGTCGGAGTCATAGCCATTGATCCGTCCAGTCCCTTCAGTGGTGGGGCCATACTTGGTGACAGGATAAGGATGCAGCGACATGCCACGGACGAGGGTGTCTTCATCAGAAGCCTGGCCACCAGAGGGTGGCATGGCGGTCTATCCAAGGCTGCGGCCAACGTTATTCACATAATGGACGCGATGGGTAGGGATGTCATATTGGTGGAGACCGTGGGGGTGGGGCAGGCCGAGGTGGACATCATGAACTTCGCTCACACCTCTTTGGTGGCGCTGGTGCCAGGGACAGGCGACTGGGTGCAGACACTCAAGGCTGGCATCCTGGA
Organism: Chloroflexota bacterium; assembly: GCA_030670425.1. Lineage (GTDB taxonomy): Bacteria > Chloroflexota > Dehalococcoidia > GIF9 > AB-539-J10 > JADFUZ01. Next base: position 25,519 of record DAOVBS010000001.1, read on the forward strand.
GATAGCCGATATTTTCGTCATAAACAAAGCAGACAAGCAGGGTGTTAATGAGGTGGAGGTCGAGTTGCAGGCCATGCTTCAAATGGGCGCCCCTTCCGCTGCTGCCTGGAAACCCAGAATACTCCTGACCGAGGCGATCAATAACAAGGGGATTGATGATCTGATGGAGGTGATTCGCCAGCACCGGGAGTCTCTCATTGCCAGCGGAAGATACGAAGCGTATCTCAGGGAGCGGAGTCGACTGGAACTGGTTGAGGTGCTCAAGAGTTCGCTAATGGATCGCGTGTCTCGGATGGCGACTGAAGACGATTATGTGGAGAAGCTGATAGACGATCTGGCAAGCAGAAGGGTCGATCCCTACTCTGCAGCCTCTGACGTCCTGAAGAGAATAGTACAGGAAGGCAAGTTCTAGCTGTCTGTGGATGGCTTCCTTAGAGGACATTGAGGCGGAAAAGCGCAAAGGGGTGCTCAATTCTGGGTAGGACGGTGTTATAATCTAACTAGAAGGAGCAAGAAGGAAGGCAGCAGATATGGATAAGGCGAAAGTACTGGGAAGACCGGTGGCAGTTCTTGGGGGAGGTGCGTGCGGGCAGACTCTGGCGAGTGAGTTCGCCCTGACGGGACATGAAGTGAGGCTATATGAGTTGCCAGACTTCGCTCAACAAAGCCTGGGGCAGGTACTGCAGACTCACGAGATAGAGATTGAAGGGCTTCAAGTGAACTTCAAGTGGTTCAAGAGAGTGGGCGTTGCCAGGTTGGATGTTGTTACCACGGAGATGTCTGAGGCACTGAGGGGGGCAGGTTTGGTGGTGGTGGCGATTCCGGCAAAAGGCCATAAACCCTTCTTCGAGAAAATGATTCCCTATCTTGAGGATGGGCAGGTGATAAGCATATTCCCGGGGAATTTCGGCTGCTTGATGCTCAGAGAGATGATGAGGCAGGAGGGCTGTGATGCGGATGTGATAGTTGGAGGGTGGAGTTCCATGCCGTACGGCGTCAGAGTGGTGGAGCCCGGCAAGGTCAATTGCATAGCCAGGACTCGGGAACTTCTTGGTGATGCCCTGCCAAGCAAGGATGGAGAGGAATTCTTTGATATCTTGAGGGGCATCCCGGCATTCGAGGGCACGGTGGAGGTCAAGAGGGGGGATACGGTTATAGGAGTTGATCTCTCCAATCCTAACCCCGTTGTTCATGTTCCTGGCTCAGTGCTCAACGTAGGTGCTATGGAGGTGTCGGAAATGGAGGGGATACTGGGTATTCCCAAGGGCAAGTACTCAATGTACAAGTATGGAATGAGCCCCGCTGTCTCCAGAGCTCAACTGGCCTTCTACCGGGAGGAGAGGAAGATTGCAGATGCCATGGGAATACAAATGATTGACTATCGCGAGGACCAGTTCTTCTGGAAGGCCAGCGTCATGGGCGTGGAGTTCTGGTCTCCCTTTGCTGATGTCATCATTCCACCTATACCCGGCCCCACCTCAGTGGAACACAGGTACTTCAGCGAGGACATACCTGTGGGCACCGTCACCCGCTACAACCTGGCCAGGAAATGTGGCGTCGATGTTCCCGTAATATCGTCGATGGTATGTCTGGGTTCAGCGATATGCGGGCACGATTTCCTCAAGGAGGGAACGTCCCTCAAGGAACTGGGTATTGAGGAGTTGAGCAAAGAGCAGATAGTGAAGTACCTGAGAGAAGGGGTGAGACCGCAGTAACCGCCGGGGATGGGCTCAAGTACCACCAGAGGAAGGAGGTAACCACGTGGCCGAAGCGGAGAGGAAGAAAATCGACATTCCGTATCTGTATGCCAAGAAGGCGCAGGGCGAAAAGGTCTCCTGGCTCACCGCTTATGACTATCCCATGGCGTACTATGAGGACAAGGCAGGGATCGAGATGATCATGGCCGGCGATTCCGGGATGATGGCCTTGCTCGGACACAAGAACACCCTGTCGGCGACGATGGACCAGATGATCTGGATGACTCAGGCGGTGACAAGGGGGGCCA
>DAOVBS010000091.1 GCA_030670425.1 Chloroflexota bacterium
AGACGCATTACCTGGGAGATAGGGATTTGGCCGACTGTGACGCTCTGACGAAGGCTGCTAAGAAGGCCTACAGCATGGCGGGCATCAACAATCCTTTGAAGCAGATAGACATCGCCGAGATATCAGAGGAATACACCTACCAGGAGCTTCTGTGGATGGAGGGGCTTGGTTTCTGTGGCCGAGGAGAGGGAGGCAAGCTTATCGACCGCGGCGTGACCAAGATGGGCGGCAAAGTCCCGGTGAATCCCTCCGGTGGAGTGCTATCTGGCAATCCGGTAGGTGTGGCGGGGATGGCACGCGTAGCCGAGGCGGTGCTGCAGCTTCGTAGTGAGGCAGGCGACAGACAGGTAAAGGGGGCCCAGGTAGCACTGGCCCACGGTGTCACGGGGATCTGCGGCCAGCATCAGTGCGTCATGATCCTGGGTAACAGGTAGTTGGAGGTAAGACATGCCCAATAGAGTGGCGATAGTAGGAATCGGACAGACATACCATACGACCAGGCGGCCCGACGTTAACCAGCCAGAGATGGTCGCCGAGGCAGTGAGGGCGGCCCTGGCAGATGCCCAGTTGAGTATCAAGGACATCGAGGCCGTGTTCTCCGCCAACATGGAGACTTTCGAAGGAATATTTCTCCCCGACCACGGGATGGCTGCTGAAATCGGAGCCTTCAACAAGCCAGGTTTCAAAGTGAATACCGGCGGTACAACTGGTGGTTCAGCTGTCGTAGAGGGATTCTATATGGTCTCCTCAGGCCTCTACGACGTAGCTATGGTCGTCGGCTTTGAAAAGCAGGATTGTGGCGATACGACCGCCGCCATCAGCGCTGCCGCCACTCCAATGTGGGGGAAAGGCGCAGCGACAGGTGCCATCGGCGAGTTCGCCAAGCAGGCATTGTCCTATATGGAGACATCGGGTGCCACAGAAGAGCATGCAGCCATGGTCCGGCTGAAAGCCGACCGGAATGCGTGTAGAAACCCCTACGCTCATCTCAAGCTTGGGCTGAAGAGTGTGGACGAGGTACTGCAGTCACCATATCTGGTATGGCCGCTAAGGATACTGGACTTCTGTCCCCAATCCTGCGGTGCTTGCGTGCTCATCTTAGCAAGCGAGAACAAGGCAAAGAAGATCACCAAGAAGCCAGTCTGGATCGCTGACGTTGAAGTCGTGCATCAGGAACCTTTCCGCGCCGGGGTTTTTGGCGACCCTACCGGCAAAGAGACCTACACTCAGCACGTAGCTTGCGAGAGGCTGTACAAGAGAAACGGCATAACCAATCCTAGAAGAGACATCGACACGGCCGAGATCTACGAGCCGTCGAACTGGGAGGAGATGAATCTCTATGAGCATTTCCACTTCTGTGAAAAAGGCGAGGGTTGGAAGCTGATTGAGAAGGGAATAACTGAGATTGAGGGAGAGTTCCCGGTGAACTGCTCTGGTGGGGTCTTAGCCACCAATCCCATCGGGGCTACACCCATTATTCGCGTGGCCGAAGCTGCTCTCCAGATTCGCGGAGATGCCGGCGAGCACCAGGCCACAAGGGACATAAAGACGGCTCTGGCCAGTGCTCTCGGCGGGCCCAACTGGACAATTCTGACCTTGCTCAAGAGGTCGTTGTAGGAGGCAATGAAATGGCGAAAGCATCCCCTAAGAAGAAGGCGAAAGAGAAAGAGCCGGAGTATATTCATGTGAAGTTCGATATGCCTCGCCGTTACAACTGGTCTACGGGCAGGCACCTGGGACATTTCTACGCACAGGCGAAGGAAAACAAGAAGATCGTGGGCAACCGGTGCCCCCAGTGCAAGGAGATCTGGGTGCCGCCAACCCTGGTCTGCCCCAAGTGTAAGGTCGAAATGGGTTGGGACTTGGTGGAGCTGCCCCAAACGGGCACTGTGTATCAGTATACCTATCTTGTCTTGCCTCTATGGGACCCGCACTACGGTGAGAAGTGGGCGAATCCCTATCCCAGCGCCACCATTCTACTGGACAATGGTGTCTTCTACCGGCACCGGCTTGAGGATACGGACAAGGACAAGCTGAAGGTGGGAACGCGGGTACAGGCCGTCTGGAAAGAAGATTATGAGGAGCGGGGCGAGGGTCCGGCGGACATCCTGTACTTCAAAGAGATCGGGAAGTAGGAGGTTATGAGATGTCGACAGTAACCGAGAAGCTGGAAGGAATGGATGTCTGGATTTATCATGGGCAGATATATATCCCGAACAGGTATTCAGCCGGCGCTGTGGGGAGCCGGTTTCTCATTGAAATAAGAGACAAGAAGAGAATCATGGGTACGAGATGCCCTACCTGCAATCGCGTTTATGTCCCGGCCAGGTCTATCTGCAAAGACTGCTTTGGGCAACTCGATGAGTTGGTTGAGGTGAGCGACAAGGGCACAGTGCTTACCTACACTGTTTGCAACCAGCCGAATCCAGTCCAGCCGGTGGAGACCCCTCTGGTATACGGGATAGTTCAGCTCGATGGAGCTGACACGGGATTTGTTCATATGCTGGGCGAGGTCGACCCCGAACAACTGAGAATTGGCATGAGGGTTCAGGCAGTATTCAAGGAAGAGCGTGAAGCCAGTATCTTGGCTATTAAGTACTTCAAACCGCTGGCGTAATTTCGACGCGAAGCCTCTTTGGAGACAATGTCCTTCTGAAGATGAGTACCAGGTTTCTTTTGCATCGCGCTGATACTGAGCGGATAGGCAACTAGACAGGGATTACCAAAATGGAATTTGCGCTAACACCCGAGCAGGAGCAGTTTGCCAAGGAGTTTCGCGATTACCTGAAAAGTCACATACCCCCCGAGGTAAAAGCCGAGATAGAATCCGAACGCGGCATGGAGAAATCCCCCGCCTACAAGGAATTCATCCGCCGGATGGGCCGTGATGGCTGGCTTGGGGTAGGCTGGCCCAAGGAATACGGCGGCCAGGGCCGCACGCCAATGGAGCAGCACATCTTCTATGAGATTGTGGCTTACGAGAGGATCATGCTCCCATTGATGGCCTTGAACGCGGTAGGGCCTGTGTTGATGCGCTTTGGCACCGAGGAGATGAAAAGGGAGATTCTGCCCCCCATTCTGAGAGGGGAACTGGAAGTTGCTATTGGATATACCGAGCCCGAGGCTGGTACCGATCTAGCCTCGCTCAAGACCGCCGCCGTTAAGGATGGCGATGATTACATCATTAATGGCCAAAAGGTCTTCACCAG
>DAOVBS010000040.1 GCA_030670425.1 Chloroflexota bacterium
CCACGCACCAACCTGCAAACAGGCAAGATAACTAGGCCCCCATCGGAGAAATCAACCAATGTCATCATTGCGTAATTGAAGGCCCCTTGCTCGGACGTGTGGGCGAGTTCAGGGTACAGGCGCCCTTGCTCTTGCTGGTACAGCAGCGCAGTCTCATAGCGATGATGACCGTCGGCCACATAGAGGGACCGGGAAACCATGAGATCTCTGATTCGGCGTATCAGTTCAGGCTCCGTTATTGCCCAAACAACGTGGCCTTCGTGGGAATCGGCGAACTCAACAACGGGCGCATCCCCTGATGCCTCACACAGTACCTCAGCAACCTCTCCCTCCGAATCCTGATAAAGCGCGAATATGGGGCTGAAGCTAGCCCGGCAGGCCCGCACCAGTTCCAGACGATCATGCTTGGCCTTCAACGTCGTTTCCTCATGAGGATATATTCCGTCATACCACGGTCGCAACCTGACACAAGCTATCAACTCACGCCGCTTCGTTCTTCGTCCTTGATAGGCAAAGTAGTGGTCGTGGAGATAGAAAGCCGGGCAATCATCAACCCGAAGAACACCTTCGCTAAGCCACTGCTGAAAGACAGCAGCCGCCCTGCCATATCCCTCGTGATGCTCTAGGCCCGGCCCTTCAACGACCGGTAGAGGCCGCTCCAGGAGGACGGCGTTGTAGCTGCTCCTGTCCTGGTAGATCCTTTGCTGCTCATCAGTGATGATGTCATACGGAGGGCAAATGACCTGAGATAAGTTACCAACTACCCCTTGGTCATAGCGAATGCCGCGAAACGGGCGAATCTCAGCCATCTCCCCAGGATCTCCCTACGTTTCCAACAAATGCCCCAAGCCGCTGCGCCAGGCCTTGCCCATCTTGGCCAAAGGCAAGTCGATGTAGTCCTCCACCATCAGGCGTCTACCTCCGACCGTCCCAAGCAAGCCGAGCGTCACTTTCCACCTCGCCGCCAACCTCTCCAGCTTTCTGACCGACTCCGCCTGCACAGACAAAACAATCCGCGACTGAATTTCACCAAACAAGGCTGAATCCAGCCTTCCCCTTACCTTCCAGTTCCTCCCTCTGAAACCAATGTCTCCAGCAATACAGCCAACTGCGATGGCTACAGCAAGGCCACCGTCAGAGCAGTCGTGAGCCGACCTGACAATACCCATTCCTATTGCATCCAAGCAGCAACGTTGCACCCTCCTCTCCAAATCCAAGTCAATCTCAGGTTGCCCAACCACCAAACCATGCACCAGTTCCAGATACTCGCTGCCGCCAAGACCGTTGCCTACTCCTCCACCCAACAGGAAAACCAGATCCCCCTCATTCTTGAAAGAGCTCGTGGAGTGCCTGTCGACATCGCTGAGTAGCCCTACCATACCGATCACCGGGGTAGGATAGATCGCCCGACCTCCAGTCTCATTGTAAAGGCTGACATTCCCGCTGATAACCGGGATCCTCAGCCCCTTGCAGGCCCGCGCTATTCCTTCAATGCCACGTTTCAGTTGATAGTATGCATCGCCTTTCTCTGGATCACCGAAATTCAGACAATCAGTGAGGGCCAGCGGTTCAGCCCCGCTACAGACCACGTTGCGAGCCGCTTCCGCCACCGCGATGGCAGCACCCACATACGGGTCAAGATAGCAGTACCTCCCATTTCCATCGGCGGCCAGAGAGATGCCCTTCTGCGTGCCTTTGACACGTAAGACGGCGGCATCATTTCCCTGAGGAAGCACACAGTCAGCCATCGAGCGCTTGTCACACTGGTCAAATATGTACTCCTTACTGCCAATATTGGGGGAAGCGAGCAAGCGGAGAAGTACGGAGTTGCATTTCCTTGGCTTGATATCAGGGAGAGCCTCAACATCGAAAGCCTCGAGTTCCTCTAGCCAATTCGGTTTCTTGCTCCGCCGTCTATACAAAGGCGGCGAAACTAACAGATCCACCGGAGCCTGGGCAACCACAGTATCGCCCTCCCTGATCACCGCCAGCCCCGTGTCCGTGACTTTCCCGACAACATGGCACGCGACATCCCACGAGTCACACAGGCTCTTCACTCTCTCCTCACACCCCTTCTTCACAATCACCAGCATTCTTTCCTGCGACTCGGACAGCATCACTTCGTATGGGCTCATGTTGTCCTCACATCGAGGCACCTTGAGCACATCCAGCTCAACGCCTCCCCCGCCTTTGGCAGCAGTCTCCACAGCAGAACTGGTCAGGCCAGCAGCCCCCAAGTCTTGCATACCCACAATCCAATCAGTCCCGGCCAGTCCGAGACATGCCTCAATAAGCCGCTTCTCTAAAGATGGGTCACCCACCGGAATCACCGGCTCGAGTTCTTTCCCATCCCCGAAGTCACGAGACGCTAGCCCTGAGGCACCGTGAATACCGTCACGGCCGGTTGCGGCTCCCACCAGCATAAGGACATTGCCCACACCACTAGCCCTCGCTCTGATCATCTTGTCCTTGTCCGCAATCCCCAGACAGAGACCGTTAACCAGCGGATTGCCCGAGTAGCAATTTGCAAAGAACAGCTCTCCGCCCACGCCGGGGATGTCCACGCCATTTCCATAGTCAGCTATGCCCTTGGCAACCTCGCGAAGCAGATAGCGGTTGCGTGGCTCGTCCAAGGGCCCGAACCGAAGGGAGCTAAGCAAGGCTACAGGTCTGGCACCCATGGTGAAGATGTCGCGAATAACGCCACCAACCGCCGTGGCAGCTCCGTGATACGGTTCGATGGCCGAAGGATGATTATGGGATTCCATCTTGACCACCGCCACCTGTCCATCACCAATGTCAACCGCCCCAGCGTTTTCCCCTCCGGGACCAACTACAACGCGCTTCCCCTTGGACGGCAAGAGCTTGAGCAAGTGCTTGGAGTGCTTATAGCCACAATGTTCGCTCCATAGAGAGCCGAACATGCCCAACTCCACTTCGGTGGGTTCTCGCTCCAGCTTCGACACGATGAGGCCAAACTCTGCCTCGCTCAGGGCAACTTCATCCAGACTCTCTTTCGATATGCTCAACGAACCACCCTCCTTAGCTGCACAGCTAGATTCCCTCAGATGTCCTGTCTGCCTGCCCAGCTTCTCCTCGCCAGAATAGAAACGACCAATGGCGGTATCATTCTACCGCCATGTGGCACCCCACTGCCAGCCGACAGGGCACTGCTTGTTGAAAAAAATCAAGAGCCGGCAAGCAATTCCGAGACTACTTCGCTGACCAATCTGCCGTCAGATCTGCCTTTGAGTTGGGCCATGAGTTGAGACATAACTCTGCCTTTGTCCTTTTCTTGAACAGCATTGACGGCCTTGATTGCCTGCCTTGCCGCAGCTATGATCTCCTCCCGGCTCAACTGCTGTGGCAGATACTCCATAAGGATACTCAGTTCTGCTTCTTCCTGAGCCACAAGGTCGCTCCGGTTCCCCTTCTTGAAGCTCTCAATGCTCTCCCGATGACGTCTCACTTCCCTGCCAAGAACACCGAGGACAGCGCCGTCATCGAGGGATTCACGTTGGGCTATTTCCGCGTTCTTGACTTCCGAGAGGAGCAAGCGCAACACCGAGGTCCTTATCTTATCGCGTGCCCTCAGCGCCTGCTTGAGATCATCCTTTAGCTTGTCTCTCAGGGCCATATGAAGCTATCGGGCAGTCTTCCGTTTCTTTACAGCTTCCTTCTTCTTCCGCACCACGCTTGGTTTCTCGTAGAACCTGCGGCGACGCACCTCAGCCATAATGCGATCTTGCTCCACCTGCTTGGTGAACCTGCGCAGCATGCTCTCAAAACTTTCGCTCGAGCCAAGCCTCACATTAGCCATACAACAAAACACGCTATTCTATCGACTTAGGCCCAGCCATGTCAAGGAACTGTACTCGTTCATCGTGGCCCGTGGGCACTCGGGCTGGACAGCCCCCTGTCTCTATTCAAACTTACTTCCCTGTGCAGGCCAGCAGCGTTGAAGGAGCTTCGCACCAGCGGCCCTGATGCTACTCCCACGAACCCCATCTCCCTAGCAATAAGGCCGTACCGAGCAAATTCCTCAGGTGCGACATACCTCACCACCTGCTGGTGTCTGACAGAGGGCCTCAGATACTGACCTAGAGTGACTGCATCACAGTCGGCCACTCTTAGATCCTTCATCACGGATATCACCTCGTTCTCGCTTTCTCCCAGACCCAGAATGAGCCCTGACTTGGTAAGTAGCCTCCTATCCAAGGACTTAGCCCTGCTCAGGACTTCCAGGGACTGAAGATACCTCGCCTGAGGGCGTACCACTGAATAAAGTCTCGGGACTGTCTCAACATTATGGTTCAGGACGTCCGGTCGTGCGGCAACTACTTTCTCCAGCGCTGATATAGAGCCACGGAAATCTGGAATCAGAACCTCTACTCCGATGTTCAGGCTGTAATCATGCAACAGCTCTATGGCCCGAGCAAATTGCGCCGAACCGCCGTCAGCAAGATCATCGCGACAAACAGAAGTAATGACTACATATTCCAACCCCAACTCCCTCACCGCCTGGCAGAGCCTCTCTGGCTCGCAAGGGTCAGGAGCCAAGGGCCTCCCTGTTGCAACCCCACAGAAGGAACAATTCCTGGTGCAGATATTTCCCAGGATCATGAATGTCAGCCTCTCATGTGAATAGCAATCCTGGCGATTAGGACAGCTGGCACTCTCACAGACAGTGTGGAGGTTCCACCGACGAACGACGCCCCTGATCCTCCTCACCATATCTCCGCGAGGGAGAGGCCTCTTCACCCATGCTGGACTTCTCAATTGCTTTGGGTCTCGATCAGCCACTACACTATCCTGACACCCTGTTGCACACCGCAACCCAGGCAGCAGCAAAAAGCGCGCCTTATCTCCTCTTCCATTTCGCCAAGGCTGCATCCGCCGCCAGGGTCATGGGATCCAATGTAGGAGCCGCCGGCGGCGCATAACATGTTTCCAGCCCTACGAAATCCTCAAGGGTCATCCCATTGAGAATGCCCACCGCAAAGACATTGATACGCTGGTGCACGTCCTCTTCTCCAACAATCTGTGCCGCAACGATTCTTCCGTGCTGGGGGTCAGCCATAACTTTCACTGTAATGGGCTTCTTCCCGGGGAAGTAGTTGGGTAACGTCGAGCCATTGTATTTCCCCACCACAACTTCGATTCCGGCACCTTTCAGTTCCTTCATAGTGGGGCCCACGGCGGATATCTCGAGGCCAAAGAGCTCCGTTGTCCTGTTATTCAGTACACCTCGCGGCAGTTTTTCTTTCCCTCCGACGGCACTCACTCCCGCAACTCTGCCCTGCCTGACTCCGATACTCCCCAAGCCTATTGCTCCCGGTCTTCCCGTAACGAAGTCCGGATACTCTGTGCAATCCCCAGCGGCGAAAATGCCCTCCACAGATGTCATACATCTCTCATCAATTGCAATTGCGCCAGTCGCCCCAGTGCGGCATCCTGCCTTATCCGCCACTTCAACACGCGGTCTGCTACCCGCAGATATGATCACGAGGTCAACAGGGTACTTTGACTCCTCTCCGGTATCCAGATTCCTTAGCACCACAAATTCCACTCGCCCCGCGCCACCAATCTCGGAGACGGTGCTCCTGGGGATGAAATCAATGCCACGTCGCTCTGCGCTCTTCTGCACGATGGCAGCCATGTCTTCGTCTATCATACCTGCCAGCATATGGGTTCTCAGCCTGACCTGTGCCCTCATTTCTCTCATA
>DAOVBS010000004.1 GCA_030670425.1 Chloroflexota bacterium
ACAGGCTCCGGCAAGCTTGGCTTCTCTGCCTCAGCGGCAGAGACGCTCTTGATGTCGATTCGCCAACCTGTCAGCCTGGCTGCCAGTCGGGCGTTTTGCCCTCCTTTCCCTATGGCTAGAGATAGCTGCTTGTCGGGAACAACTACAGTGGCGGTTTTCTCCACCTCACCAAGTTCTATACTTACCACTTGGGAGGGGCTAAGGGCTCTGGAAATGAATATCGCGGGATCGGCGTGCCATTGGATCACGTCTATTTTCTCGCCATTTAACTGATTGATTATGCTCTGCACTCTGATGCCACGTGGTCCAAGACAGGAACCTACAGGCTCAATACCTTCTTGGCGACTTGACACTGCAACCTTGCTTCGGAGCCCTGCTTCACGAGCTATCGCATGCAGCTCTATGACACCGCTGTGAACTTCCGGGATCTCCAGTTCAAAAAGGCGACGCACCAGATTTGGATGAGATCGAGAGATCAGTATCCGAGGACCTCTGGCTCCTTGACTTATCTCCAGAAGGTAAAATCTGAGCTGCTGGCCTATGTGATAGCGCTCATTGGGCACTTGCTCACCAGCAGGCAGTAATGCCTCTCTCCTGCCTAAAGTGACGTAGATCTGATTGGGCTGGATAAACTGAATCACCCCAGTTACAATCTCACCTTCCCTGCCGACGAATTGCTCGTAGACCGCATGACGTTCTGCTTCACGCAATCGTTGCAGGACCACTTGCCTCGCTGCTTGAGCGGCGATACGGCCGGCACCTTTGGGGGTGGATTCTATCTCAACTACTTCACCGACTTGGACATCGTTGCGCAACTTTCGCGCCTGGTCCAGTGAGATCTCTTGAAGTGGATCTGTAACGGGATCGGCCACAGCCACTCTCATGAAGACCCTGATATCGCTAGCTTCCGGGTCAATCCTGACCACTATGTCCTGCTCAGGCGAGAAGGCCTCTTTCTTATAGGCTGAAGCGAGCGCTGCCTCCAGTGCTTCTAGAATCACTTCTTTGGGCAAGTTCCTTTCTGATGAGAGCTGGGTAACAGCAGCCATGAACTCTGTCTTCATGTCTCTCCGGTCCAATATCAACACTAAATCTAAAAAAAAGGTGGGTTCTACCCACTCTACGGATGCGATCCTTGCTGCAATTCAGTGTAGCAGGAACCGCTGAGGAATGCAAATGAACTGCTTGTGACTGTGCCTCTTTGACATTTCTACACCTGCGTGTTAAGTTATATGGCTGAAGTCTACTGGGAAGCAAGAGAGTTATCAAGCTCAATAGGCCGACTAGTTAAGGCCCTGTGGACCAACTGAAGTAGACCGGTAAGTAACTAGGCGGCCTTTCGGTTGTCTAGAAGACTGGAGGTTTCAAGGAATGCCGACGATTAACCAGCTTGTCCGCAAAGGACGAAAGAAGCTGGAGAAGCGGACCAAGGGCCCAGCGTTGCACTATATTCATAACGCTATGAAGGATGAAACGCGGTGGACCGATGGATCGCCCCAGAAGAGGGGTGTCTGTATCCAGGTCAAGACGGTTACGCCCAAGAAGCCAAACTCGGCATTGCGCAAGGTGGCCCGTGTAAGACTCACCAACGGCAGGGAAGTGAATGCCTACATTCCCGGCGAGGGACATAACTTGCAGGAGCACTCCGTGGTGTTGATTCGGGGGGGCAGGGTCAAAGATGTTCCTGGTATTCGCTATCACATCATTCGTGGCGTCTTGGACACCGAAGGAGTGGCTGGCCGGAAGCGGAGTCGTAGCCTCTATGGTGCCAAGCGCCTGGAAAAGCAAGAAGGGTGATTGCATAGATGCCTAGGAAAGCGAATAAAGCAGTCAAACGCATACTGCCTGGCGACGCCAAGTACAACAGCAGCGTTGTGGCGAGATTCATCAACGGGGTGATGTTGAGAGGACAGAAGGCTACTGCTGAGCGCATTGTCTACGATGCTATGGAGCTTGTCGGGCAACAGCTCACTGGAGACCCAGTGGAGCTTCTGGAGCAAGCGGTGGCAAATGCTACTCCGCTCCTTAGAGTGAAGCCTCGCCGTGTCGGTGGTGCCACTTATCAGGTCCCGATTGAGGTGGAGAGACAGCGCGGGCGCTCTATCGCTATGCGCTGGCTCATTACTTCCGCTCGGACACGCGCCGGGAAGTCCATGAGAGAAAAGCTAGCGGGCGAGCTAATTGATGCGGCTCAAGGTCGGGGTGTAGCGGTCAAGAAGCGCGATGATATCCATAGGATGGCTGAGGCCAATAAGGCCTTTGTCCACTACCGCTGGTGAGATGGGTGCAGTGAAAGCAGTACTTGAAGCAAAGGGTACAGTTATGTCGCGGACCTTCCCTTTAGAGAAGACACGAAATATTGGAATCATCGCCCATATAGATGCTGGCAAGACGACTGTGACTGAGAGGATTCTCTATTACACAGGGCGTACCTACAAGATCGGTGGTGTGGACGAGGGCACGGCGGTGATGGATTGGATGGAGCAAGAGCGGGAACGGGGTATCACCATTACTGCTGCGGCCACCACTTGTGACTGGGAGGGGCACCGAATCAGTCTCATCGACACTCCAGGTCATGTGGATTTCACTGCTGAAGTGGAGCGTAGTCTTCGAGTATTGGATGGTGGGGTGGTGGTTCTTGATGCCGTGGCTGGTGTGGAAGCTCAATCGGAAGCCGTATGGCGTCAGGCGGACAGGTACGGTGTGGCAAGGATTTGTTTCATCAACAAGATGGATAGGGTTGGCGCCGATTTCTATCGCACGGTCAGCATGATTGAGGGAAGGTTACGGGCTAGAGCTCTGCCCCTGCAGCTTCCCCTGGGTGTTGAGAACTCCTTCCGAGGAGTTATTGACCTTGTGGAGAATAAAGCAGTTGTCTTCCCCGACGACTCTGAAGGGTTGCCTGTAGAGGAACCCATACCGGACAGCGATAAGGATAGCGTGGCTAAATATCGTCAAATGCTTATTGAGAAGCTGGCACACAGCGACGACCAGATCATGCTGATGTATCTGGAAGGCGAGGAGATCTCTGCTGCGGAGATCAAGGCGGCTATCAGGAGGCTGAGTATATCCAATCAAATAGTACCAGTTCTTTGCGGCAGCGCCTTGAGAGGCCAGGGAATTCAATCATTACTTGATGCTGTCGTGAGCTATCTCCCTTCCCCTCTAGACGTTCCTCCTGTGCATGCCATTGATGCCAGAAATGGTGAGGAAATCCTTTGCCAGACGAGCGACGATCAGCCTCTTTCAGCTTTGGCCTTCAAAGTTGTTTCTGACCCGTTCATGGGTAGGTTGACATATCTGCGGATATATTCGGGTAAGGTGCGATCTGGAGATCAGGTTCTTAATGCCACCAAGGGGAAGAAAGAGAGGTTGGGAAGGCTGTACTTGATGCATGCTAATCGTCGCGAAGAAGTCAGTGAGGCTGACGCTGGCAGCATCATTGCTACCGTGGGACTTAGAGGTACATCTACAGGGGATACCCTTTGTGATACCGCTCACCCCGTGTTCTTTGAGTCCATACAGTTCCCTGCACCTGTGCTTTCAATGGCCATTGAGCCCAGGAGCAAGGCTGATGAGGATAGACTGGACGACGTCTTGGTCAAGCTTGGTGATGAAGATCCCAGCTTCAAGGTCTACCATGATTCGGAGACTGGGCAAGTTCTCATTTCCGGGATGGGTGAACTGCACCTAGAAGTGCTCGTGGAGCGAATGTCTCGCGAATTCGGTGTGAAGGTAAATGTGGGCAAGCCCAGGGTAGCTTACAAGGAGACGATCACCATTTCTGTGGAGTCGGAGGGCAAGTTTATTCGCCAATCTGGTGGTAAGGGACAGTATGGACATGTGTGGCTCAGACTCGAGCCTGGTGAGCGGGGCGGTGGCTTCAAGTTCATCAGCCAAGTTCACAGCGGGGCTATACCCAGGGAATTCATACCGTCGGTAGAGGCAGGAGTGCGAGAGGCCATGGACACTGGAGGGCCCTCAGGTTACCCCGTAGTGGATGTCAAAGCAACTCTGTTCGACGGTGATTTTCACGAAGTGGATTCTTCGGACCTGGCTTTCAGCATAGCTGGTTCTATGGCTGTGAAGAGCGGCGTGGCGAAAGCCAAACCCACTCTGTTGGAACCGATCATGAAGATGGAGATACTATCTTCGTCTCAGTTCTTGGGAGACATCATTGGGGAGCTAAGCTCGCGGAGAGCCCGTATTGATGGCATTGACACTCAGGAGGATTTCTGTGTCATTCACTGCTTCATTCCCTTAGGGGAGACCTTTGGCTTTGCCACAGATTTGAGATCACTCAGCCAAGGGAGGGCGACGCACACTATGGAATTCTACCGCTACGAGGAATTGCCTCCTACCTTGGCGGAGCAAATCATGTTTAGAACGAAGGTGGTTAGATGAGCAGTCAGAAGGTTCGCGTCAAGGTCAAAGGGTACGACCACAGGTTGGTTGACCTGTCGGTAAGGCAGATAGTGGAAGCAGTGGAACGCACCGGGGGGGTAATTGTGGGCCCGGTGCCCCTCCCCACGAGCATAGAGAAATTCTGCGTCACGCGCTCTCCCAATATCGACAAAGACTCAAGGGAACAATTTGAAATTCGCACTCATAAGCGTCTCATCGATATCCTCGAGCCAACTCCCAAAACCATAGATGCATTGACTCAAGTCAACTTGGCGTCAGGGGTAGAGATAGACATAAAGCTCTAGGAGGACTATGCTGCGGAGCATTATTGGCAGGAAAGTAGGTATGACGCAACTGTTCTTGGATAATGGGCAGTTGGCGGCGGTGACTGCCATTGAGGCGGGCCCTTGCCTTGTTGCACAGGTAAAGGAACGAGACAGGGATGGCTACGATGCTGTCCAGATGGGTTTTGGAGAAACCAAACGTCTCAATGCTCCTGAGGAAGGTCATCTTCGGGATATTGGCAAGGTTGGCCATCTGCGCGAGTTTAGAGCTGAAGATATGGGCTCAGTCAAGCGCGGTGATAAGGTCGATCTTGGCTTTCTGAAAGCAGGGGATCTGGTGAATGTGAGCGGCATATCAAAAGGAAAAGGCTTCGCCGGGGTGGTGAAGCGCTATCATTTCCGCGGTGGGCCAAAGACCCATGGACAATCGGATCGTCATCGTGCTCCTGGTTCGATTGGCGCTACCACGTCGCCGGGACGGGTGCTTAAGGGGAAGAAGATGGCAGGACATATGGGACACGAGAGAGTTACGGCACGAAATCTGGAAGTGGTTAGAGTTGACGTTGAGCGCAATCTGCTCTTGGTAAGGGGAACAGTGCCGGGAGCTGTGAGGGGATTGCTGGCTATCAGAAAGGTGGGGGCGTAGAGTGCAGATCCCACTCTATGACTTGCCCGGCGAAATGGCTGGCCATGTGGAGATGAGAGATGATGTCTTTGCGGTTCCATTTAATGAGGCGGTGGTACATCAGGCTATGGTGAGGCAACTGGCCAATCGGCGTCAGGGCACCGCGTCCACAAAGACGAGGGGAGACGTTTGCGGCAGTACAGCGAAACTCTTCCGCCAGAAAGGTACTGGCAGGGCGCGGCGGGGGAACGTGAAGTCGCCCCTGCTTAGAGGAGGTGGGGTGGTGTTCGGCCCTGCACCGCGGTCATATCGCCAGTCGATGCCTAAAAGAATGAGGCGATTGGCCTTAAGGTGCCTGCTTTCGCTCAAAGTCAAGGAGGGAAAGATCAAGGTGGTACAAGAACTGACGTTGCAGAAACCAAGGACCAAGGATCTGGCTCGTATTCTGGCAGCGCTCGGCGTTGATGGCTCTGCTCTAATTGTCACCGAGCGATCTCAGCCGACCTTGGTCAAGTCAGCTGGCAATCTGCCGGATACCAGGGTGTTGCCTTCAGCTCTGCTAAATGTTGTGGACTTGCTTTCCTATGATACGTTAATAGCTACGGTTCCTGCACTGCGCAACATGGAGAGAATCTGGGGACGGGAGGCGATTGAGAATGCATCTTCTTGAGGTGTTGCGGCGCCCTGTGATTACGGAGAAAGCTACCTACCTTCAACAGGAGAACAAGTATGTGTTCGAGGTGGCGAGAGGAGCTAGCAAGCCTCAGATCAGGGATGCGGTTGAGAAGGCCTTCAAGGTGAAGGTGGCGAAAGTAACTGTGATGACCGTTTCGGGTAAAACAAAAAGAATGGGAAGGCGGGAGATAACCAGCCCTTCCTGGAAGAAAGCAATAGTCAGTTTGGAGCCTGGGTACAAGGTTAGCTTCTTTGAAGGAGTCTAAAGTGTTCGCCACGAATGGAGCGACGTTGGTCAATATCAGCCGGAGTGTTCCTATGGATCTCTCTGCTCTGGCTGGGAGAATATGAGGTGATCTTTGGGATCTGTTATTAAGTGGAGAAAGAAGAAGATGTCCAAGCACCAGCACCAGAAGCTTCTCAAGAAGACTCGTTGGCAGAGGAAGCATTCGTAGCGCTGTCAGCGCACCCGCAAAGAAGGACAATACATGGCAATTAAAGTGTACAAGCCGACTTCCCCTGGCAGAAGGTGGAAGGTCGGGGCAAATCTTGAAGGCGTGAGCAAGGTAGCTCCTGAGAAGTCTTTGCTTGTCTCATTGCCGAAGAAGGCGGGACGCAACAATCGGGGCGTGATAACGGTTCGCCATCGCGGTGGAGGTAACAAGCGCAAGCTTCGAATTATCGACTTCAAGAGAGACAAAGCTGACATTCCGGGGAAAGTGGTGTCTATTGAGTATGATCCGAATCGCTCAGCTCGAATTGCCTTGATTCACTATGTTGATGGGGAGAAGCGCTATATCCTAGCCCCGTCGGGCCTCGAAGTGGGTGATGCCATAATGGCTGGAGAGGAGGTGGCGAAGAAACCTGGCAATGCTTTGCCGCTGGGATCGATCCCCGTAGGCACTTCAGTTCATAGCGTTGAGCTTGAACCGGGCAAGGGGGGCCAGCTTGTTCGCAGTGCCGGATCCGCGGCGCAAGTCATGAGTAAGGAAGGCAAGTATGTTTTGCTGCGTCTACCGTCAGGAGAACTGCGGAAGATCCACCACAGGTGCTGGGCCACTGTTGGCCAGATTGGCAACGCTGATCACAGAAATGTAAAGTTCGGCCGTGCTGGACACAAGAGATGGATGGGTATCCGCCCCTCGGTGCGCGGTTCAGCCATGAGCCCCAGGGATCATCCTCACGGAGGGGGTGAAGGGAGATCTCCACGAGGGATGCCCCCGAAGACACCTTGGGGCAAACCAGCCTTGGGTGGCAAGACGCGACGCCGCAAAGTGTCAAATAAAATGATCGTCAGGCGGAGGGAGTAGAATGGGAAGATCGCTGAAGAAAGGTCCCTATTGCGATGCCAAATTGATCAAGAAGATAGAGGCGGTTGATAGTTCAGGTAAGAAGGCGGTGGTGAGGACGTGGTCTCGGGCTTCTACTGTGCTGCCTCTCATGATAGGGCACACTATTGCTGTGCACAACGGCAGAAAGCACGTACCCATCTTCATAACTGAGAATATGGTGGGGCACAAATTGGGTGAGTTCGTACCCACTCGAACCTTTAGAGGCCATGTGGCCAAGGCCAGGGCAGCGGCGCAGGCGGGAGGTAGGCCAACGTGAAAGTGAGAGCTGTTGCTAGGGATGTTGGTATTTCACCAAGAAAGGTCCTCCTGGCCGTGAATGCGGTTAGGGGCAGAGAGGTGAACGAAGCTCTGAGTATTCTGAATTTCTTGCCTACCCCAGCAGCCAGAGCCGTAGCTAAGGTGGTCAAGTCGGCGGCTGCTTGTGCGGAGGATAATTTCCAGACGTCGCCTGCCGATCTCAAGATTGCTGGCATTTTCGCTGATAAGGGTCGTACCTTGAAGAGATGGCGTCCAAAGTCTAGGGGAAGAATAAGCCCTATTCTGAAGCGGTCCAGCAATATCACGGTTTTCGTGGAGGAGAAGTAGCTTGGGACACAAAGTTCATCCTCTCGGCTTTCGACTGGGGATCATCAAGGAATGGCAGGCCAGGTGGTATGCTGATAAAGGCTATGCTCGGCTGTTGCAGCAAGACCTCAAATTGCGTCGCACGATTGAGCGGAAATCTCGAGAGTGCGGCATTTCCCGCGTTGACATTGAGCGGGCTGGAGGCGAGGTGAGTCTAACGGTCTATTCCGCCCGGCCTGGTATCCTGATTGGCAGGGGGGGGCAGAGTGTGGAGGCACTGAGGGCTCAGTTGGAGAGAGTCAGTGGAGAGAGAATAAGACTGACGATCAAGGAAGTTGAGCGACCTGAGCTGGTAGCTTGTTTGGTAGCTTACAACATAGCCGAGCGGATCGAAGCCAGAGTGCCGTTCCGCCGGGTGATGAAACAGGCTGTCTTTCGGACTTTGCAGGCTGGGGCTAAAGGGATAAGAATAAAGTGCTCTGGAAGACTCGGCGGGCGCGAAATCGCCCGTTCTGAAACCCTTCACCAAGGTCGAATGCCATTGCATACACTGCGCGCAGATATCGACTATGGTTTTGTAGAAGCGCGTACCGTGATGGGACGCATCGGGGTCAAGGTGTGGGTCTACAGGGGTGATGTGCTCCCGGAAGTGAGGACAGAAGGTGCTACAACCGAGCCGAGTGAAGTATCGTAAAGTCCACAGGGGTAGGCGGAAGGGGGCGGCTCACAGTGGAAACACCATTGCCTTTGGGGAATTTGGCTTGAAGGCTGAGGGAAATGCTTGGATAACAGCAAGGCAAATTGAAGCAACACGCCGCGTCTTTGTGCGGTATCTCCGGCACGGCGGTCGCCTATGGGTGCGGGTTTTTCCAGATAAAGTGGTGACCAAGAAGCCGGCGGAGACGAGAATGGGTAGTGGTAAAGGTGCCCCTGATCACTGGGTAGCGGTGGTCAAGCGAGGCAGAATCATGTTTGAACTGGCTGGTGTAAGCGAAGACATAGCTCGGAAGGCGGTACATCTCGCCAGCTACAAACTCCCTATCGCTGCTAGCTTTGCAGTAGGAGAGGGGACAAGAATTGAAAGTTGACCAAGTTCGTGCCCTCGGCGACGAGGAGATACGCAAGAAAGTCGAAGAGGCTCACGAGGAGTTGTTCAAGCTGAGATTTCGGCTGGCAACTCGGCAGTTGACTAACCATCGTGAGCTGTCCAGGGTCAAGAGAGACATTGCGAGAATGAGGACTATCTTGAGGGAGAGAGAGCTGGGCGCTAGGTGAGCTACGTATGGAAAAGAGAAAGATAAGAGTCGGTAAGGTGGTGAGTGACAAGATGGATAAGACGGTGGTGGTGGCTGTAGAAACGAGGAGACATCATCCTCTCTACAAGAAGGCTTTCAAGCATGTGAAAAGGTACAAGGCTCACGACGCGACGAATACGTGCAGAATCGGGGATGAGGTGAGGATTGCGGAGACGCGCCCTTTGTCGAAAGAGAAGCGATGGCGTGTAGTGGAGATAGTATCGCAGAGGGAATCGGCTGAAGAGAGCCAACCAGGGTAGGGAAGAATGATCCAAACTCAAACCAGATTGAAGATAGCTGATAACACGGGAGCCAGACAAATTATGTGTATCGGCGTTCCCGGGGGAACCAGGAGACGATACGCGCATGTTGGCGACATCATCGTTGCCACGGTGAAGCAGGCTGTACCGCACGGAGCGGTAAAGAAGGGCGAGGTGGTGAAAGCCGTAGTTGTCCGCGTAGCTAAACCGTATCGTCGCTCCGACGGTTCCTATATCAGGTTTGACGAGAATGCTGCAGTAATTCTCGGTGAGAAGAACAACCCTCAAGGTAGCCGCATTTTCGGCCCTGTGGCCCGAGAGCTCAGGGAGAAGAGATTCACCAAGATAATATCCTTGGCCCCGGAGGTTCTCTGAAGTGAAAGTCAGGAAGAACGACACTGTTGTTGTGATAGGCGGGAAGGACAGAGGCAAGAAGGGCAAAGTGCGTCGTGCCCTCCCCGAGAAGGAGAGCGTGGTGGTGGAGGGGCTCAATATGATCAAGCGGCATTCTCGAGCAGGCAGAGCAGCTCGGCAGGCGGGCATAATTGAACTTGAAGCTCCGCTCCATGTGTCCAAAGTAATGCTGCTATGCGACAAGTGCAACAAGCCTACGCGAGTTGGATCCCGTGTCTTGGAGGATGGGAAGAAAGTGCGCATTTGTCGTTTGTGCCAGGAAGTAATTGACTGAGAGGATTTGATTGTGACAGCTCGCTTGAGAGAGAAATACCTGGTGGAGGTGGTTCCTGAACTCAGGACCAGGCTGGGCCGGAGCAATGTTATGCAGCTGCCCAAGCTGGAGAAAATAGTGGTAAGCATTGGCCTGGGTGAAGCCATTCAGAACGCCAAGGCCCTGGAGTCAGCGGAAAAAGATCTGGCTGCTGTCTGTGGACAACATCCCGTGGTCACACGGGCCAAGAGATCTGTTGCTGCCTTCAAGCTGAGAACCGGAATGCCGATTGGGATGATGGCGACACTCCGAGGCAGGCGGATGTACGATTTCTTTGACAGGCTGGTCAACGTAGTTCTGCCACGCCTCCGTGATTTCCGCGGCCTTTCCCGGGATTCCTTCGATGGCCGGGGAAACTACAATTTGGGTATGAAGGAACAGATAGTCTTCCCCGAGATTGACTATGACAAGATAGACAAAGTCCGTGGGCTTCAGGTGACTATAGTCACCACTGCCGAGCGCGACGATGAGGCTAGGAGCTTGCTGGAGTTAATGGGCATGCCCTTTGAGAAGAATTGAAATGGCAAAGACGTCTAAGATCGCAAAGTCAAAACGACCGCCCAAGTACCGGGTACAGCAACGCAACCGCTGTCAATTGTGTGGCAGGGCACGTGGCTACATGCGCAAGTTTGGCCTGTGCCGTATTTGCTTCCGGAAGTTTGCTCTAGCGGGCGAGATTCCAGGAATAAGGAAATCAAGTTGGTGAGGAGTCTAAATGACAGTCACTGATCCGATCGCCGATATGTTGACGCGTATCCGCAACGCTATCATGGCAGGCCACGATAGTGTGTTGGTACCTTCGTCTAGAGTGAAGCTGTCTATTGCTCGGATCCTTAAGGAGGAAGGCTTCGTCGACGACTATGAGAATCTGGAGGGGAAGCCGCAGCGAACGATCCGCCTGCGTCTCAAGTATGTAGATAAGCAGCCAGCCTTGCTCGGTCTGGAGAAGGTGAGCAAACCAGGCCTGAGGATCTATGTGAATCGCCGAGAGGTTCCCCGTGCCTACGGAGGTCTGGGAATCGCGATTGTCTCTACATCTCAAGGTGTCATGACGGGCCAGGAGGCATGGCGACGCCAACTTGGCGGCGAAGTACTGTGTTATGTCTGGTAGGGCGGCTTAGGAGTTACAGATGTCTCGAATCGGCTTGCTTCCCATAACAATACCTCAAGGTGTTGAGGTGAAGATTGAAGGCAATGAGATAAGGGTAAGGGGAGAGAAAGGAGAGCTCTCTCGGCGGCTTGTCTCTGACATTTCCGTTTCCCTGGAGGATGGAAAGCTGTTGGTGACACGTCCCAGTGATGATAGGGTTCGGCGGTCTCGCCACGGACTCATGCGCAGCCTCATAGCCAACATGGTGGAAGGAGTCAGCAGAGGTTTCCAGCGCGAATTGCAGGTTAGCGGAGTAGGGTACAGGGTAGAGAAGGCGGAGGGCAAACTGTCATTTCAGGTTGGGTACAGTCATACTGTGGAGTTTCCTCTTCCCCCTGGAATTGACGCAACTGTAGAGGGGACAAACCGTGTCCGTGTCAGCGGCATTGACAAGGAGGTTGTCGGCGAGGTAGCAGCCGCGATACGAGCCATACGTGCAACTGATCATTACAAGGGGAAAGGAATCACCTACGCTGGGGAGAAAGTGCATCTGAAGCCTGGCAAGGCGGGCAGAGTATCCAAGGGATAGAGTGTGCAATGGCTAAGTGGGATCAAGGACTGCGACGAAAAATACGGCACAGGCGGCTGAGAAAAAAGGTGACGGGCACTGTGTCACGGCCCCGATTATGCGTTTTCCGGAGCCTAAAGCACATCTATGCTCAGGTCATAGATGACGTGACCGGGCGGACCCTGGCTTCAGTGAGTACGCTTGACCCTGATGTGCGAGAGAAGACCGAAGGGGTGGCCAAAGTGAAGAACGCGGAGGCTATAGGTTCTCTGCTCGCAGAGAAAGCACTGGAGAGGGGGATCAACTGTGTCGTCTTTGATCGGGGTGGCTACAGGTATCATGGCAGGGTCAAGGCTTTGGCTGAAGCAGCCAAGCAAGCGGGACTGAAGTTCTGACAGGCTGGCCTGAATAGGACGGAAGGGTTGTCTGATGAAAGCAGTTACTAGAGAGATCAACAAGAGGGTTAAAGTCGATGCCTCCGATCTGGAGTTACAAGAGCGGCTAATGACTATTGATCGTGTGATCAAGGTGGTCAAAGGCGGCAGAAGACTCCGCTTCCGGGCCCTGCTGGTGATTGGAGATGGCCAGGGACATGTGGGACTCGGACTGGCCAAGGCAACTGGGGTTCCGGAGGCTATCCGCAAGGCCGGTGCTGTGGCGCGGAAGGAGTTGATAGAGGTTCCCATTGTTGGTGGCACTGTTCCTCACGTAGTCCTTGCCAAGTTCGGGGCATCCAAGGTTCTGCTTAGGCCGGCGAAGCCTGGCGGCGGCATGATTGCCAGCCATACCGTTCGTGCAGTGCTTGAATTGGCGGGCATAACTGACATCATCTGCAAGTCTCTTGGTAGTTCTAATCCTGTCAACGTGGCCAAGGCGACTATCGTCGCTCTTGGTAGCTTGCGGAAACCTAGGAAGGCCTCGACGAAGGGCGATAGTGACTTCGTGGTTGAGAAGAAGGAGGAGGAGATTGAAGCAGAGTGAAGTGAGGCCATCCGCAGGTTCCAGACGGAAGGCGAAGAGAGTCGGACGTGGGGATGGGAGCGGCCATGGTACCTATTCGGGTCGGGGTTGCAAGGGGCAGAAGTCTCGTTCTGGTGGTGGTGTGCGCCTCGGATTCGAGGGTGGCCAGTTGCCTCTGATAAAACGGCTGCCCCGAAAGAGGGGTTTCACCAATGTCTTCAAGACCAGATATGATGTTGTCAACGTGGGTAAGCTCAATATCTTCCCAGCGGGAAGCGAGGTGAACGCCAAGGGACTGTTTGAAGCAAGCTTGGTCAAGTCCATCTCTCGTCCCATCAAGATCCTGGGTACCGGTGATATTGATCGCACTCTGGTGGTTAAGGCTGACAGATTCTCGACTGCTGCCGAGAGAAAGATCACCGCTGCCGGAGGAAGGGCAGAGAGGACCTAGAATGCAGCGCAGGGCGAGCCAACCACGCCTTATTCAGGCGATGAGCGATGCGTTCTCGCTGCCAGATCTAAGGCATAAGCTCCTTTTCACCTTTGGAATTCTGGTAGTCTTCCGTTTTCTGGTTCACGTCCCTTTGCCTGGGGTAGACCTCGACGCACTACAGAATTTCTTCGAGCAGAATCAGCTTCTTGGTATGCTTGACCTCTTCAGTGGCGGTGCTATGAAGAACTTCAGCATCGCTGCCATGGGCGTCTATCCGTATATCACCTCTTCTATCATCATGCAGCTACTGGTGCCTGTTATCCCCAGCCTGCAAGCTCTATCTCAGCAGGGAGAAGCCGGGCAGAGGAAGATAAATCGCATTACCCACCTTCTGACTGTGCCTTTGGCGGGTCTCCAGGGTTACAGTCAACTGGCTCTGCTGAGCAGTCAGGATATTGTGGGGCACCTTGAGCCCTTGAGCATCGCCGCCATAGTGGTATCCATGACTGCTGGCACGATACTCCTTGTCTGGCTGGGAGAATTGATCACTGAGCGGGGCATTGGGAATGGGATATCCATAATAATCTTCGGTGGAATCGTGGCCAGCCTCGCGGAGATGGTTGTGCGCGGGGAACTGGCCTGGAAGACAAGTCCTCTGGGATTGATAGCCTTCGCAATAGTCGGCGCGGTGACCCTGGTAGTCATCGTCATGTTCATTGAAGCCCACCGCCGTATCCCTGTTCAATACGCCCGCAGCAGTTTCCGTGCTGGCCGCATGTTTCGGCAGTCGGGCTCAACCTATATTCCGCTGCGGGTAAACACCGCTGGAATGATCCCCATTATTTTTGCCATAGCACTTATGCAGTTCCCCAGGCTACTAGCCAGCTATTTCATGAATCCCATCGGCCAGGATCCAAATTTCTGGAATGGGGTCTACCGTATCTTCGATTCTGGAGCGAGCGCTCCCCTGGGCCTGGTCTACTGGGGAACATATTTCTTACTGGTGATGGGATTTGCTTTCTTCTACACCATGATTGTGTTTGAACAGATGAACCTGCCCAAGACCCTGCAACAGCACGGGGGGTTTGTCCCTGGAGTCCGTCCGGGAAAGACCACTGCGGAATACCTGGACGGAGTCATGAAGCGCCTGACGTTCGGAGGTGCTCTCTTTCTAGGTATGGTGGCGATAATGCCCTTTATTGCTCGGGGAATTACGGGTGTTACGGTGTTGACAATTTCCAGCACCGCGATGCTCATCGCTGTCGGTGTTGCCCTGGATACCATGAAGCAGTTGGAATCGCAACTGACAATGCGCCGGTATGACGGCTTCTTGAAGTAAGCAGGGGAACACGGGAAGGCACTAGATGTACGTTGTCTTGCTGGGCGCTCCAGGAGCAGGGAAGGGTACCCAGGCTTCCACCCTGTCCAGGGAGATGAACCTGCCTCACGTAGCCTCTGGCGACCTATTCCGAGAGGCATTGCGAAGCAGAACTGAGCTGGGGCTCCTGGCCAAGTCCTACGTGGAGGAGGGCGAATTGGTCCCTGATGAGATAACCATCAATATGATTCTTGAGAGAACCGCTCTGCCTGATTGTGCCTCTGGGTGCCTCTTCGATGGCTTCCCTCGAACCATGGATCAAGCCGAGGCATTGGACAAGCGTCTCGCAGAGGCGGGTAGAAGCATCGACCTGGCTGTGTACATTGATGTGCCTGAGGACGAGCTTGTGAAACGGCTCAGTGGGCGATGGATATGCAAGAATTGCCAGGCACCTTACCACATGCTGACATCGCCACCCAGAGCGCCAGGGAAATGCGACAGGTGTGGCGGTGAACTGTACCAGCGGCCTGATGATCAGGAGGAGACGGTGAGAGAGCGATTGAAGGTTTTCCTCTCCCAGACCGTCCCTATCCTCGACTACTACAGGAAACAGCACAAACTGGTTGAGATGGATGGCTGCAAAGGAATTCAGGAGCTGGCCGGGGAAATGATCTCTCTGCTCAAGAAGAGAGAAGAGTGATGATCATAGTGAAATCTGCCGAGGAAGTGGCCATCATGCGGCAGTGCGGCAGAATCCTGGCAGATATTTTGGACATATTGAGAATGGAGACACGGGTGGGGATCAGCACCGAGCGGTTCAACGTAGTTATGGCAGAAGAGTCGAGGAAAAGGGGTGGCAGACCTTCCTTCAAGAATTACCGTGGGTTTCCGGCCAATCTGTGCGTCTCCGTGAATGATGAGATAGTA
>DAOVBS010000027.1 GCA_030670425.1 Chloroflexota bacterium
CCGTATCCTCTGGGGCAGGTCCCCGAAATAGCCTGCTTGAGCTTCGATGAGAACAGGGTCGCGCCACTTCGCGCTGGATTCGTCGAAGACACGCCATACCTGTTCCGGTGACGCCTGCGGCAGGGTGAGCCTCCTCAACCCATCCGGCGAACCTATCACCCCCACCCACCCCAGGCTTGTATTGAAGATAAGGTAATTCAAGCTCATCTCCCCTCCGTATGTTTTACCTGGGGCACCCCCAGTGCCAGTGCCACCTGCGATGAGAAACTTCATCCCTCCGGAGCTTACCCAATGCACAGGAGTCTCTCAATCCAAGTGAATCTGATTTCGGGGAAAGCCACTCAGGGTCACGTCCTTCCCGGCTGTCTCAACCGACCGTAGTGCCGGATTGTGGCACAGATCGTGAATATGAGACAATTCAGGGCCACGTCTTTCCCGGATATTCCACCGGGTTTAGCCCCGAGTTGTAGCACGGGTCTTGAGTGTGAGGCGATTCAAGTTTACGTCTTCTCCAGCCGTTCCACTGGCTGTAGCCCCGCGTCATAGCACATGTGTTGAACCTGAGCTAATTCAGGTTTATGTCCTCTCCAGACGTTACGCTGGCTGCAGTCCTGCCTTATAGCACACGTGTTGGACCTGAGGTAGCTCAGCCTGTGCCTTCTCCACGCGTTTGGCTGACTTCACCCCATCTCTGTCTCGATCAAGCCGTAGTTGCCGTCTTTTCGCCGGTACAGCAGGTGCGGCTTGCCGGTCTCCGCGCTGACATAGAGAAAGAAATCATGTCCCAGAAGTTCCATTTGATCTATGGCCTCGTCTTGAGACATCGGCTTGACCAGGAAACGCTTGTTCTTCACCACCCGTGGCGCTTCATCCTCCTCTGGCCCTTCCGCGGCTGCCCCGCGGGTGAGGGAAACGCCTCTGCCTTTGTCGTATCGTTTACCTTTGTATCGTTTGATTCGGCTGGATAGCGCCTCCGTTACCTTGTCGATGGCTGTGCGGATATCCTCAGCTCTCTCTTGAGATCTGATCAACATCCCCTTGCTCCCAAGAGTAGCCTGAATCGTGATTCGCTCCTCGGGCACTCGCGCATCCTCCTGCGAGATCTCCAGCTTGCCCTCGGTGATCCAGGGCATATACCGGTCCAGCTTGCCCACCCTCTTCCTGGCGTATGATTCAATTGCCTCGGTTAGCATTGATTCGTTTTTCGAAAAAATTTCAAGTTTCATCTCTCCTCCCCCCTTTAATTTCTCTGGCCAGGGTCAAGCCCCAAACCGAAGTAGCCCCTTTGTTCTTGAGAGCTGAAGCGCAGGACTCCAATGTAGCACCCGAGGTGCATACATCATCAATGAGAATAATCTGTTTACCACCTACCCCATTGTCTTGACATAAAAATGCGCAGGCCACGTTATTGAGGCGCTCTTGGGCGGAAGATGCTCTTACTTGTGGTTGCGCCTCTTTGATGCGGATGAGGCAATCTTGTATCAAAGGCAAGTTGGTCAACTTGCTCAGTTCTCTGGCCAGGAGGTTCGATTGATTGTACCCTCTTTCTCTCAACCTTCTCGGGTGAAGCGGAACTGGAATGATAGCTTCGCCAGGCAATGGGTTTGAATGCAGATAGTTGGCCAACAATTGAGCCAAGCAAGGGGAAATCGCCCTCAGGTTGTGATACTTCAGTTGGTGAATCGCTTGGCGCAAGACTTCCTCGAAGCGAAAAGGCGAACGAACACCATCAATTTGGGCTTGTCTTCGTCTGCAACTTGGGCATAGAATGCCACTGGCCTGGGGCCTCCCGCACTGAGGGCAGAGCGGTGGCAACACTCTTGGTAGCTTTCGGCGGCAATCCAGACACAGGAAGCTCCCCACTTTCCCGCAGCCTACACAACGTCGCGGAAAGAAAGCATCTAGTGCCAACTCGACTAGCTGATTAAGGCGAGGCAAACCTACTACTGTAGTGTGGGTATCCCTAGCGTGTACGAGCGCGAAGCTCTCCGCTGAGAATGGGTTCGTTCAAGTATACCTCACCGTTCCTGATCTTGATGT
This sequence comes from Chloroflexota bacterium, assembly GCA_030670425.1. Lineage (GTDB taxonomy): Bacteria > Chloroflexota > Dehalococcoidia > GIF9 > AB-539-J10 > JADFUZ01. The sequence goes on from DAOVBS010000027.1 coordinate 2,041, forward strand.
TATAGCCGCAATCAGGATTGGTGCATACCCAAGCTTTGTAATGAATTGCTGCCCCCTGGCTACCGAAGTCGGACAGGGGTACCAAGTCTCCTTTGCCACACTTCTGACATTTCGGGAACGACATGTTTTCCAAGGTTCCACCTCCCAAACCAGTATAGAATATGCGTCAGTATACAATAAAAGCAATCTGCCAGCAAATCGAGTCTAGAGCGAGCCCCGAGGTTGTTAAGGGGTCCTCCGGCGTTCTAGCTTTGTGGCAGATAGGCGTGTGTAGATGGGCCCGCAGGGTGTTAGCTGGCTTCTCATAAGGCTGACAGCCTTGGCATCAATCGGGTCGCCGCCCTCAAAGCGGACAGATCTGGCAACCTCGCCGAAGCTCTTTCTCTCCCCTGGAAATGCTCCCTGTCTGAGCCGGGCCAGGGTCAAATGTGGCATGAACGGCCGTTCCTCCTTGGTGAAGCCGAGAGATGTGAGTGCATAGTCGATGTTGTGTTGTAGTCGTGATAGCGTCTCTGTCTCGCCGCGGATGCCAATCCAGAGCACTCGTGGTTGCCCCAGGTTGGGGAAGCCTCCCAGTCCTGATATCTCCAGGCGGAAAGGAGGAATCCCTTGAACGGCTCCCTCTATGGCTCCGGTTATCTCCTCTACTTGCCTAACAGGGATGTTGCCCAGGAACTTCAGGGTCAGGTGGATGCCTTTGGGATCCGCCCACCTGACAAATGAGTGCTCGGCTCTCTCCAGTTCGTTCCTCAGTCCTGCCAATCTGCCCTGAAGGGCTTCGGGCAATTCGATGGCGATGAAAGAACGAATTCGCTCGGGATTGTCTGACATCTACGCTCCTTCACACGATAGATAGCAGTCTTCGCGCGTTGTCGCCCAGGATCTTGGCCTTTTGTTCTTCGGCGAGTTGCAGGGATCGAACCTGGGCAATTGGCCGACTTTGGGTAGTCAGAGGGTAGTCGCTCCCAAACAGTACTTTGTCGTCTCCGACAATATGGCTCACCTCTGTGAAAATGTGGGGTTGGTAGAGAAGGACAGTAGCCGCCGTATCGAAGAAGACGTTGGTCAAGGCGTTGGCCACCTCGGGCATCGTGCCATAGAAGGGCAGACCGCCGCCCCAGTGGGCACAGACCAGCCTAAGTTGGGGGAAGGCCAGTATGAAGGAGTAGAGGACGTCGGGGGTGATGCTGCCCTTGCCAGCATATTGGTGTCCCACGGGCTCGGATGAGTGGGTCAAGAGAATCAAATTGTGCTTCGCTATTGCGTCGATCACGGGTTTCATTATCGCCCTGTCGGCAAGGTTGAATCCTTGCACGTCGGATCTCATTTCCCCGATTCCCTTGGCTCCGGCGCTGGCACAGCGCTCCAACTCAGCTATGGCGGCGTCTCCGGCCGTGGGTTGGATACCGCAGAAGCCTATGAGCCTGTCAGGATAGCGCGATACCGAAGCAAGAATGTAGTCATTGGTTTCCACACAAAGCTCATGACTCAGCCATCCTATGTTAAGGACGACCGACAAATCGACTCCCGCTTCATCCATGCTGGTGAGCAGTTCTTCGGTGGTTGCCAGCTTGGCTCTTGGATTGGAGTAGAGCAAGGAGAAGCAAGGGTCGCTATTGATATACTCATTGCGTCTTTCCTTCACCCGGGGAGGAAATACATGTGTGTGGAAATCTATAATCACTGGCGCATTATATCCAAATTGAGCTAGCCCCTCAATAAGGCCGAGGAGATTCACAACTTGCCTGGTCGCATCCAGACGCTGGATGCCGGTTCAAGCTGGCCCTGACCTGAATTGTCGCCTGTCCAGCGCAGGCAGGAGGTCGCCGACATTCATCGCCAGTCCAATAGACATGCAGGCTATTGCTGGTTTACAATTCCACTGACAACTCATGCTGAATCACAGTAGGGTGCCTCCTGACAGCGCTTCCGTGGCCACCGCATCTGGCCCCTCCGTGCCAGCACTCAGGGAGATGGCCAGGAGACTGCGTCGTCACGTGATCACCATGACGGCTGCGGCCGGCAGTGGGCATCCGGGCGGTTCTCTGTCGGCGGCCGACATCGTTGCAATACTCTACTTCAAGGTTATGCGTCACGATCCGGCGAATCCACAGTGGGAAGATCGCGACCGGTTCATATTGAGCAAGGGGCATTCCGCGCCAGTCCTATATGCTGCGCTAGCTGAAAGTGGCTATTTCTCCATGGAGCAGCTCTCGACCTTAAGAAAGCCAGGCAGTTGCCTTCAGGGACACACTGATAGAAACCTCACGCCGGGGGTGGAGATGACGGCAGGCTCTCTGGGCATGGGTTTATCCTTTGGGATAGGCGTTGCTCTGGCTGCCAGGCTCGATCACCGTGGCTATCGTACCTACGTTCTCCTCGGCGATGGGGAGTGTCAGGAGGGGCAAACCTGGGAGGCGGCTCTATCAGCCGCGCAGTTCAAATTGGACAATCTGACAGCTATCGTTGACTACAACGAGATGCAGCTCAGCGGCTGGACTCGTGAGATCATGAATCTTGATCCCTTGGACAAGAAATGGCAGGCCTTCGGCTGGCACACAATTGACACAGACGGCCACGATTACGACCAGATCTTGGCTGCTCTTCAGGAGGCGCGGAGCACGAGAGGCAAGCCTACCGCCATAATTGCTCATACTGTCAAAGGCAAAGGCGTTAGCTTCATGGAGAACAACGTGAGATTTCATGGCAAGGCTCCCACCCCGGAAGAGGCTGAAAGGGCGCTAAGGGAGTTGAGTTAGGGGTGACAGCAGAAGCGTCCACTCGTGAAGCCTACGGCAATGCTCTAGTAGAACTGGGGAAGCGGGATCCTAATATTGTCGTCCTCGATGCTGACCTATCGCCGTCGACGATGACCCGTTTCTTTGCTGAGGCGTTCCCCGACCGTTTCTTTGACTGTGGCTTGGAGGAACAGAACATGATAGGCATAGCCGCCGGTCTGGCTGCTTCGGGGAAGACTGTATTCGCCAGCAGCTTTGCCATCTTTGCCTCCTGTCGCTGTTTTGATCAATTGAGAATGTGTCTTTCTCAGATGGAGCTCAATGCTAAGGTCGTGGCTAGCCACTCTGGTATCACCGTTGGCGAAGATGGCGGTTCGCATCACGCCGTTGAGGACCTGGCTCTGTATTGCTCTCTGCCCGGCTTCACCGTGGTCGTGCCCTCTGATGCAGTGGAGACTGCCGAGGCAGTGAAGGTGGCAGCAAGCACTCCTGGGCCTTTCTATGTCAGGTTGAGTCGCCCCAGAACGCCGCTTGTCCATTCTGAAGGCTATCACTTCACCCTCGGCAAGGCGGTGGTCCTGAGGCCTGGCAAAGACGTGACTATCATAGCCATAGGCGTTATGGTAGCCAAGGCTTTGGAGGCAGCCAAGGTGTTGGCAAAGGAGAAGATAGACTGCCAGGTAGCTAGTATGCCCACGGTCAAGCCTCTAGACGAGGGATTTGTGCTCCAGGCGGCATCAGACACTGGCTCAATTGTCGTTGCTGAGGAGCATCTGGCCCACGGCGGCCTGGGCAGCCGCGTTGCTCAGGTAGTGGCCAGGGAGAAGCCCGTTCCTATGTGCTTTGTAAACCTCGGTGACAGATATGCTCTATCAGGGAAACCTGAGGAGCTACTTCAGACATGTGGCCTGACCGCTGACGGTGTTGCCGCAGCGGTGAGGGCAGCTGTCCAAAGGAAGTGAAGCCTTTTGACTGTGTAGATAGTCGAGGTGCGCTCCCTGTTGGAGTGGAACCAGGTTGATGCTGACTGGGCCTAGGTGCGCCCAATGTGGCATCAAGGTCCTCATGGTTGGAAGGAATGAAGGAACATCGGTATTGCCCAATTTGCGGAGCGCCTCTTCGGGTGGGGATGATTGAAGGGAAGGAGAGGAAATACTGCCCGAGTTGCGATTTCATTGACTACAGGAATCCTCTGCCGGTGGCAGTGGCGGTTGCGGTACGGGATAAGAGATTCTTGTTGATCAAGAGAGGAATTCCGCCCAAGAAAGGTGCCTGGGGCTCTCCTTCGGGCTTCGTTGAAGTTGGCGAGACGCCAGAAGAAGCCTGTTTGAGAGAGCTGAAGGAGGAGGCAGGAGTATCCGGAGAGATAGTCAGGCTGATCAGAGTGGCCAGACGAGAAGATCCCGAGGTCTACGGTGACATGCTGGTAGTGGTATATCTGGTCAAAGTCGGGGATGGGGAACCGGCCCCGGGAGTGGAGGCGGAGGATGCGAAGTTCTTTGATATAGGTGAATTGCCTGACTACTATGCGTGTCTTTTCGGGAATGTTATTGAGGAAGTTCAGAGGGGGAAGCCGCTTTGAACTATCAACCGCAAGAAGTCGGCTTCACTGAGCGTCTCTACTCCCAGCTGTTGAGCTCTAGCCAGCTTGGCCCCCGGGTTAGCGCCAATGACCAGATAAGAGGTCTTCCTGGTGACATCCGACGCTGCCTTGCCTCCCAAGGCTTTGACTTTGGCCTCTGCCTCCTGGCGGGTAAGAGATTCCAGCTGTCCCGTTAGGACAAATTCGAGTCCGGCCAAAGGCAGTCTTTGAAGCCCGGCTCTCTCAGCGTTCTCACTCCTCAGTCTGACTCTGGCTTTCCGCAGTCTGTCGATAATCAGTCGGTTACCTTCTTGCCTGAAGAAGGTGACAACGCTCTCGGCTATCTTGGGCCCGATCGACGGTAGAGCCAGGAGACTCTCCTGGCTGGCTCTGGCCAGTTCGTCTATGCTGCCGAAGTGCTCTGCCAGGAGTTCGGCATACTCTTCGCCGACGTGCAGGATGCCCAGGGCGAAAATGGCGCGGGCCAGAGATCTGTCCTTGCTTGCTTCGATGGAACTCAGCACGTTGGAGGTGCTC
>DAOVBS010000100.1 GCA_030670425.1 Chloroflexota bacterium
TGGCTCCATCGACTGGTGCTGCCTTCCCAGGTTTGATTCTCCCAGCGTCTTTGCTGCCATACTGGATGATGAGAAAGGCGGCAGATTTCAAGTCAAGCCGCAGACGTCTTTTCAATCTCGTCAGGCCTATCTACCCAATACCAACGTGCTTCAGACAACCTTCCAGACAGAGACAGGAACAGCTACCCTGATCGATTTCATGCCCTGCTATCGAACCTCCGGTCGCAGACTAACCCATCCCACTGAGATCCATCGACTGATGGAATGCACCGAAGGTCAGGTGCCCTTGGAGGTTGTGTTTGAGCCAAAGCTGAATTATGCAAGGGGCGATACCTTGATAAGCATCTCTAAATACGGTGTCACGGCAAGGGGAGAGACGGTTGCACTATCACTGTGTTCTCTGGTTCCATTTGCCGTCGATGGCGGCAGAGCCGTTGGACGCTTCACCATTGAGCAGGGGGAGAGAGCTGAGTTCATCCTGCGCTATGGCGTGAATCAACCCAGGTCACCTCGCATCTATGGTGCAGAGGGTAAACTGGAGCGGACCTCGGCCTTCTGGAGGGGAAAGGCCGAGAGTTGTATTTGTTCCGGCCCGTGGCGGGAGGCGATAGTCCGCTCATATCTTGCCCTGCACTTGATGGTCTACTCACCCACAGGAGCCATCATAGCTGCCCCTACTACCTCTCTTCCCGAGCAGATAGGCGGAGAACGCAATTGGGACTATCGCTTCTCATGGCTCAGGGATGCCTCACTGACACTCAATGCGCTTTTCCATCTTGGCCATCTGGAAGAGGCCCTGGGGTTCTTCAATTGGCTAGTCACTCTATGTCAGAAGTGTGGAGCCAAAGCCCAAATCCTCTACGATATTGACTATGAGCATGCTCTTGATGAGCAGATACTGGATCATCTCAGGGGCTACCGAGATTCTCGGCCGGTGCGTATAGGCAATGGGGCTTATGATCAGGTTCAGCTTGATGTTTTTGGAGAGGTGCTTGAGGCCGCCCATAACTACCTCGATATGGGCGGCTATATATCGCGTCGCACGTGGGAATCGTTGGAAAGCTTTGTGGATGCCGCCTGTGAGAACTGGCAATTGCCCGATAACGGCATCTGGGAGGTGAGGGGTGGGCCCTATCACTTTGTACATTCCAAGCTCATGTGTTGGGTAGCCGTAGACAGGGGGATCAAAATAGCGGAGGAACTGGGATACAGGAAGAACCTCGAGCACTGGCGAGCAACAGCCCAGGATATCCGGAATGACATACTCAGCAATGGCTGGGACCCGGAACGGCAGGCCTTTACTCAGCACTACGATACGTCGGCACTGGATGCGAGCAACCTCCTTATGCCTCTCTTCGGCTTCTTGCCAATCTCAGATGAGCGGATCATGTCAACCATCGAACGCACTACTGAAGAGCTTGGCTGGAAGGGCCTGCTGCGCAGATATAGAACCGACAAGACAGATGACGGGCTCAGCGGATCAGAGGGAGCATTTCTGTGGTGTTCGTTCTGGCTGGTGAGGAATTTGCTTAGAATGGGCAGGCTTGACGATGCTGTATCACTGTACCAGAGATTGCTCGGCTACAGCAATCACCTTGGGCTTCTTTCGGAAATGGTGGATCCTACTTCCGGGGAAGCGCTGGGCAACTTCCCTCAGGCGCTCACCCACCTGGCCGTAATCACTACTGGGCTTGAGCTAACCCGTGCGTCGGAGGAAGGGAAAATGAGAGGCAAGAAAACTCAAGGGGGGATATGATGGATGTCAAGAGGGAATTCGGTGTAGTTGGACTTGGCCGTATGGGGGCAAATCTTGCCCTCCAGGCCCTGGAGAAAGGCATGCAGGTTGTGGGTTTTGACGTGAAAAACGTGCCTGAAGAACTCATACAGTCGGGCCTGATTGAGGTTCACAGTCTTGATGGTTTCCGTGACAAGCTCTCGCCGCCGCGACCGGTCTTCATCTATATTCCTGCGGGTCCTATCGTCGACCGCGTAATAGATGATCTCGCCAAGCATCTAGAGAAAGGCGATATAATAGTTGACGGTGGCAACTCGTACTGGGGCGACTCCATCCGTCGCCATCGAAAACTCTCCGCTGAGGGCATTCACTTCGTCGATCTCGGAACAAGCGGTGGAGTCGAAGGTGCGCGCTACGGAGCTTGCTTCATGGCTGGCGGCGAAAGGGACCCAGTGGCACACGTCGAACCACTACTCCTCGAACTCGCTACCCCTGGTGGCTATGTCCACGCAGGTCCGCCAGGTGCGGGCCACTTCACAAAGCTTGTCCACAATGGGATCGAGTTCGGTATGCTCCAGGCGATCGGTGAGGGGGTCGACCTCCTTGAGAACTATCGGGACAGACTCAAGATTGCGGATGTCCTTAAGTGCTGGCGTCACGGATCGGTAATCCGCTCGTGGCTCATTGACCTGATGGATGCAGCCTACAGGACTGAGGGTGGCCTTGAGAAAATACCGCCCTACGTTGAGGATACAGGTGAGGTCAACTGGCTGGTCAGCGATGCCATTAGGATGGAAGTCCCAGTGCCGGTAATATCGCAGGCGGTAATGCAGCTCTTCGCCTCGCGAGATGAGAAGAAACGCTGGGCTCGAGGAATAGCGATGATGCGCCACGGCTTCGGGGGCCACCCGTACGGTGCCGACGCGTCGATTGTCCGGGAGCGCCGTGAAGGACGCGTCGGCGACTTCCCTGCGGAAGCCTTGACGGATTGAAAGGTTCCCTGAAGCAGGATCAGAAAGGCGGGATGAAATGAGAGCTGGAGTAGTGATCCCTGGTATAAGGGATAGCGCCAAGGTCGTTGACATGCCCGATCCTGTGCCTGAGCCAGGTGAAGTTCTGGTCAGAATA
>DAOVBS010000047.1 GCA_030670425.1 Chloroflexota bacterium
CAGCAAGGACAGTCTTCTGGGGATGGAATATGCTCTCCAAGGTTGACAGTCGCGAATCGGGCACTTTGACCACGCCTATATTCGGCTTCAGAGAAGCAGCATGGGTATCGAGGGCAGCCTTATTCTTGGTCAAGGCATCGAAGACAGTGGTCTTCCCGCTCTTGGACAGTCCAACAATAGCAGTTCTCACATTCATCATTTTATCACAGGCACCGCTGCTGTCTTCAGACGAGAACGACCATTCCTGTGATAGAATACTGAGGTGTTCTACATTCTGTATGGGGAGGATGATTTCTCCCTGTGGCAAGCTCTGGAGGAAATCAGGGCTGACTTGGATGACCCACAAATGCTGGCAGTCAACACTGCTAGACTTGACGGCCAGAGTCTGACCCTGAATGAACTCAGGAACAACTGTAACACTACCCCTTTCCTGTCTCTGCATCGCCTGGTAGTAGTCGATGGCCTGTTGAAGAGGTTTGAGGCGATGCCAGGTAAGTCACGGTCAGGCAAGAGAGGGGCCAAGACTGGAGTCGGACCTGACATTGGGGAATGGCAGGACTTGCCTCTGCTCGTGGAGCAAATGCCTCACAGTACCGTACTGGTGATAGCAGATAGCGAGATACGAAGTGCCAATCCACTATTGAATAGGGTCTCGTCCGCGGCCAAAGTGAAGGTCTTCAACTCATTGAAGGGTGAGAGGCTAAGGAACTGGATAGGGCAACAGATAGCCAAGCAGGGTGGGACCATCACGCCTCAGGCAGTAAGCCATCTTTGCCAGCTCGTCGGAGGGAATCTCTGGGCAATGAATAATGAGGTCTCAAAGCTAGTTCTGTACGCCCAAGGACGGCCAATAACCGAGGATGATGTAGGACAACTATCCAGCTACGCCCACGAGACCAGCATCTTCGTCCTGGTGGATGCAGTCCTGGAGGGCCGTAACGCCAAAGCCCAGGATCTACTTTGCCGGTTGTGTCAGGAGGGGTATTCCGCAGGCCATATCCTGGCCATGATTGCCAGGCAATTCCGCCTAATAGCATTGGTACACGAACTGGGCTCGGGCCCATCACGGGGACAACTTCGCGGTGAGCTGAGCACACTGCCAAGCTATGGCCTGGACAGAACAACAAGACAAGCTAGCTTATATGATCCCCAGCGTCTCCAGCACGCTTACCACAAGCTCGCTGAAGCAGACATGGCCATCAAGACAGGGAGGTGGGATGAGCAGTCGGCCCTTGAACTCCTTGTTGCCGATCTCAGCATGTCCCAAAGCCAGGGTTCCTAACCAAGGATTCCACGCTGCGCCGATCAAGCCTATGTAACATCCTTTGTGCTATCATAGCTGGTACTTCGGCTCGGACTCGTGATGCAAGACACTCTGCAAAACAGAAGAAGGACAACCGCTGATGACTAGCGACGAGGTAAGGGAACGTTTTCTGAGTTTCTTTGAAGGCAAAGGGCACAAGATCATCCCCAGTTCATCCCTGATTCCCCGTGGTGATCCAAGCCTGCTGCTGACAACTGCTGGCATGGTACAAATCAAGCCCTATTTCTTGGGACTCGAGGAACCCCCTAGCCCGCGGCTGGTTTCCTGCCAGAAATGCTTCCGCACTACCGATGTTGATTCTGTAGGCGATACAAGTCACTTGACCTTCTTCGAAATGCTCGGAAACTTCAGCGTGGGTGACTATTTCAAGAAGGAGGCTATTGAGTGGGCGTGGGAATTCGTGACCGAAGACCTGAAGCTGTCACGAGAACGGCTATGGGCAACCGTCTATCTCGATGACGACGAGGCCTTCGCTCACTGGCAACGAGTCGGAATTCCTGCTGAGAAGATACTGAGGTTTGGTGACGAAGACAACTTCTGGGGTCCGGCTGGCAATTCGGGTCCCTGCGGCCCTTGCAGTGAACTGCATTATGACCTGGGCGGCGAGTTCGGCTGTGGCAGACCCGAATGCAGACCTAATTGTGAATGCGGCCGCTTCTCCGAGGTATGGAACCTGGTATTCACCCAGTATGATCAACACCCCGATGGCAGCCGCGCTCCTCTGCCAAAACCGAATATCGACACTGGAATGGGCATGGAAAGGATTACGGCGGCGGTACAAGGGAGACAGTCGGTTTATGAGACTGACCTCTTCTGGCCCGTTATTGAGGGGGTTAGCCAGTTGGCCGGCAAAACGTATGGCGCTAGCAAGACAAACGACAGGTACATGAGAATAATCGCAGAACACAGTCGAGGCGTTGCCTTTCTCATAGCTGATGGCGTTCTACCCTCTAACGAAGGAAGAGGCTATGTTCTGCGCCGCATACTGCGCCGGGCTTCTCTTTTCGGGCGAAGGCTCGGCCTGGACATGCCCTTCCTCGGACAAATTGCCCAGATAGCAGCTAACAAGATGGCCGATGTCTATCCCGAGCTGGTGACCAATCAGAACATGATTATGGAAGTCATAAGGGCAGAGGAAGACAAGTTCATAGCTACTCTGGAAACGGGGCTCGACCTCGTAGAGGGGCTTGTTGCGAAAGCCCTGAAGGACGGTAAGGAACAGTTGGCAGGAGAACAGGTGTTCAGGCTCTACGATACCTACGGGTTTCCCAGAGAACTGACTGCTGAAATTGCCAAGGAAAGAGGCTTGACTGTTGATGTTGAGGGCTTTGAAACTGAGATGGAAGAACAGCGCGCGAAGGCCAGGGCAGGGCACAAGTTCGCGGCTACGCCGACCACAGAAACGGCTCTGGCGGTTGACGTAGAGTTCACCGGGCATGAGGCAAGCAGTTCTCAATCCAGAGTGCTGGAACTGAGAGTCATGGGAAAGCCGAAGGAAACTGCATCTCGAGAAGAGAAGGTTGACATAATCCTTGATGTGACACCTTTCTATGGTGAAATGGGAGGACAGGCCGGTGACTCTGGGGAGATGACGGGCGACAGAGGAAAAGTGGCGATCACAGACACCGTGAGGAACTACTCCGACGTGACAATTCATCAAGGGACGGTCGTCGAGGGTAACATATCGGTAGGGGATGCAGTGGTGGCGAGAATTGATGTTGCGCGTCGTCTGGATATCGCTCGCAACCACACCGCTACGCACCTGCTTCAAGCTGCCCTGAGAGAAATCCTGGGGAGCCATGTGTATCAGAGGGGTTCGTCGGTGCAGCCCAGCCGACTCAGATTCGACTTCTCTCACCTGACAACCATAACCGAAGGACAGTTGGATGGAATTCAAGGATGGGTGAATGAGAAGATACGTGAGGACCTGCCGGTCAGTGCCAGATCTGTTCCCTATCAAGACGCCATTGCTGAGGGTGCTATCGCTCTCTTTGAAGAGAAATATGGGGGAACAGTCCGGGTATTGGAAATCGGAGAGCCGCCAATAAGCAAAGAACTCTGCGGGGGTACTCACGTCAAGTCAACGGGAGAGATCGGCATCTTGCTCATAACCGGCGAAAGCAGCATTGGGACCGGTCTGCACCGTCTGGAAGCAGTGACCGGAAGAACTGCGGAGTGGTTGATCGCTCAACGCTTCTCCACCCTACAAATGGCAGCCAAGGAATTGGAGTGTCTGCCCGAGGACGTTTCCAACAAGGCGAAGAGCCTCGCCACTCAACTCGGGCTGGAACACAAGCGCTCCCTGTTTCTAGAAAGGGAACTGTCGCAGGGAATCACCGAATCCTTGGCCAGTCAGACGAAGAAGATAGACGGAGTGACGGTCGTCACTGCCGAAGTAGCGTCATTGACTATGTCTGTCCTCAGAGAGATGGGCGATAAGCTACGAGACAGATTGGGGAGTGCCGTGGTAGTGCTGGCCACCGTCTATGATGGGAAGCCCAGTTTCCTGGCTACGGTTACCCCGGATCTGGTTGCCAGGGGCTTCCACGCCGGACGCATCGTGGAGCAGGTGGCCAAAGCTGCTGGTGGGGGTGGGGGAGGCAAAGCAGGCATGGCCCAGGCAGGCGGCAAAGACGCTCGCAAGATCAAGCAAGCCCTGGGTCTAGTACAAGACATCATCGCAGACGAAGCACGGCAAGCACAATAGTATGGCCAAGGTCAGAATGCGCAGCTTAGGATTGGATATCGGAGAAAAAAGAACAGGCGTGGCCATAAGTGACCCGCAGGGAAGATTCGCACTTCCCCTAACGGTGATCAGCCATAACAGACAAGACGCCGCTCTTAATGATATCGTGAAGCTCGCCAGGCAGTACGACATAGAGCAAATCATAGTCGGCTTGCCTTACTCGTTGAACGGCAGCCTTGGCCAGCAAGCTCATAAGGTCAAAGCCTTGGCACAGAGGCTTTCCTCTTTAGCTGGACTGGACGTAGAACTGTGGGACGAGCGCCTATCAACTGTAGCTGCTGATCGGCTGCTGACCGAGGCGGGTGTTAAGAAAGCCAAGAAGAAACAGCACAGAGATGCAATAGCGGCGGCGATTGTGTTACAGGGATTTCTCGATAGCCTGGACGGCCAACGCTCATGCGAGGGTGGCTTGAGCTAGCTTCTGCTGTGACACCTGGCGAGCCGACCTGAATCTGAGCTATGCCGCCAAGTCCCTTCCGAAGATCTGCTTTGCTATCACCCACTTCTGTACCTCGGTGGTACCCTCATATATCCGTGCCGTGACACAATCCCGGTAGATTTGCTCCACCTTATAGGTCGACTTGTCGGCAGCCAATTGATTCATGAATCCGTAGCCTCCGAATATCTGCACGGCATTCCCAGCTATGTCACTCGCTACCTCTGTGGCAAAGTACTTCGCCATTGCGGTCTCAGGCTCAGGGAACTCTACCCCCTGGTCGTGCCGGCAAGCAGCCTTATAGCAAAGGTTTCGAGCAGCCTCTATTTGTGTAGCCCACTCAGCCAGCTTGAACTGCCAGTATTGATGTTGGGCGATTTTTTTCCCAAACAATTCACGTTTCTTCATGTAGTCAACGGATACATCAAAGGCTGCTTGTGCCATACCGACCCCAGTGGCAGCAATTACTATTCTGCCGCGCGTCAGGGAGCCCAGCGCAATATGCAGGCCTTTGCCAATGCTCCAGATGAGGTTCTCTTTGGGAACTTCGACATCATCAAAACAAATGTCGGCGGTGAGACACGCCTTGATGCCCATCTTCCTGTCAGGCTCTCCCACCCTAACTCCCCTTTGGTGCAGGTCGACCACGAACATGCTCAGGGTTCCATCGGTCAGGCAGAGAATCGAGCCAAAGTCGGCCACTGGAGCATTGACTATAAAACGCTTCCTGCCATTAATAACCCATCTGTTTTCTCTCCTGGTAGCGGTTGTCTTGACTGTACTCACACTCAAGTCACTGCCGGCCTCCGGCTCGGTAATACCGAAACAGGCGATCTTCTCTCCTCTAGCCAGGGGAACCAGGTATTCCCTCTGCAGTCCTTTCGAGGCATACAGTAGCGAGGAGCCAGGCAGTACACACTGG
>DAOVBS010000044.1 GCA_030670425.1 Chloroflexota bacterium
GAGCGACCGATGGCGGCGGACAACCGTACTCTGGGCCGATTCATGCTCGACGGTATTCTGCCCGCGGCCCGAGGGGTGCCTCAGGTTGAAGTGGCCTTTGAGATCGATGCCAACGGCATCCTCAATGTCAGTGCTCGCGACAAAGGCACAGGTAAAGAACAGAAAATCACTATCACCGCCTCCAGTGGGCTTGATAAGGCAGAAGTTGAGAGGATGAAGCAGGAAGCAGAGAAGCATGCTGCCGAGGATGCCAGACGCAAGGAGGAAATGGAGACACGCAATTCGGCCGATAGCTTGGCCTACACTGCGGACAAGACGCTTCGCGATTTCAGCGACAAGGTGCCTGCCGACGTGAAACAGGAGATAGATGGCAAGATATCTGCCCTGCGCTCGGCGCTCCAAGGCAGCGACGTACAGTCCATTCGTCAGGCTATGCAGGAGCTGTCAGAGGCCATGCAGAAGGTAGGGGCCTCAGTGTACCAACAGCCAGGACAGCAGCAAGCACCCAGCGGCGAACAGGGTCCTGGAGCTGAGCCTGGGAAAGCCGAGGATGATACAATAGAAGGAGAGTTCCACGAGGTATGAATCACAATGGCCGTATTTCAGCTGCAACAGTTTGAACAGACCGCCGACAGGGTCATAAGAAGGGCCATCGAAGAGCACCGGCTCAGGAACAATCCCTCCCCCAATGACCTCCGACTTCTGGTGCGAAATGAGCCTGGCATTAGGAAAACGGTATATGGCAATTTCGCTGCTCAAAGCGAACCCACTTCCAGAGCAGCCATGTTCACCAAGAACAGCGTGGACCACCCCTTCGGCGATGAAGAGCTTCAGCTATTGAGTCAATGCGAGAAAGCCCTGGCCCAAGAAAAGCTAATCTCTATTGACCGAATCGTAGGCAACCAGCAAAGCGACACAACCGTCAGGCTGATTGTCCCCGAGAGGTTTGCTCACGTAGCCTACGCAGCGACAAGCCTCTACATTCCGGTCAGAAAAGAAATCACACATGCAACATACGAAATCCTCATGTTTACCGACGAGGCTTTCCAGTCCAACAAGTCCAAGCCACTTCCCAAGAAAGACATTACCATAAGGTTGGCCATGCTCGACAACGGAAGGGTTATCAAGATAGTCAGGAATAGCAACTATATCGGCGAGTACAAGAAGGGGGTTTTCGCCGCAGAAGACTGGGTAGCCAAGACCACAAGAGGCGGGATCTTCCTGCACGCAGGCTGTAGAGAGGACTATCTTCAATCAGCGCACGGGGACTATGCAACTACCAGGTCATTGCTTCTTGCCCTAACCGCAAACGGAAAGACCACCCTGACGTCAAAGATTCTGGCCAGGAAAGGAAAGGAGAAATCCTGGCTCATCCAAGACGATGGCGGGACTCTCATGCCAGACGGTTCTTTCTATGGATTCGAAGCAGGAGGCGTATTTGTGAAGACTGAGGGCGCGAATCCAGGAAACCAAGTGGAGATATTCTACGGCCTATTGAAACCAGACACTGTTTGTGAAAATGTCTATGTCGACGAAGATGGAGACTTCGACTTCTACAATTTCGAGAGAACATCAAACGGCAGGGCAGTTATGCGCCGGAAGGACTTCATGCATGCCAGCCCCTATATTGATGTTGACAGGATTGACAACGTCATCCTGATTACCAGAGGCCCAATAATACCGGCAATATCAAAGCTGACACTGGAACAAGCAGTAGCACTCATGATCTTGGGACAGTCGATGGAATCGTCGGCGGGTGATCCTACACAAGCGGGAAAGATCAAGAGCGAGTTCTTCTACGACCCGTTCGTGGCCGGTGATAGGGCTCAACATGCAGCCAGCTTCTATGAAATACTGAAGGGGCTTCCCCATATGAACTACTACCTGATAAATACAGGAGGAATAGGCAGCAGCGAGACCTACAACGATATCAAACTGGAATTTACCTTGGCCATACTGGACTCCTTGCTGAGGGGAGGCCTGGAGGATTGGGTGGATTCACCCACTGGATTCAAGATCCCTAAGGCAGTAAGGCAGGTAGATGACATCTTCTTTCACCCCGAAAAGCTCTATTCCGGAATTGAATTCAAAGAAAGGCAGAAGGAGCTCAGCCGAATCAGGCACAAGGCGATTGAGGCACTTGGCGACTCCATAAGTCCCAACATCAGACACGCTTTCGCCAAGTCTTAACAGCCAAGTGCCGCCTATGCGCAGCCACCAGAGCAACATGTATCCCCGTGCTGGCGGTGTTCTGAGTTGAGTCATCGCACTAGAGAGTGCCGCTCCTCCTCGAGTTTGCCTTGGGACATAGCACAGGATAGAATACCTTAGGCTACACAAATAAAAGGCGAGGTGGGTGGAATGACGAACAATAAGAAGCTGTACGAGCGTTTAAGAGAAGAAAGGGGCCAAATAGCACAAAGGCTGGAGCAGTTGAAGGTTAGCGCACAGGAAGCAGGGGAAACACGAGAAGGTAGCCCTTTCGGCAAGAGAGAGGAAGAGGCAAGTGAGGCATTCGAACTAGAGAAGAGGCTGGCCTTGGAGGAGAAGCTGAATACCACGCTCGCCAAGATAGATCATGCCCTGGAGAAATGGCAAGCTGGTACCTACGGGCTGTGCGACTCCTGCGGGCAGCCGATAGAACAAGATCGCCTCGAAGCGCTACCTCAAGCAAGCTTGTGCCTAAGCTGCAAAGCGCGTCAGGCGAAGAATGTTTCGGGGACAAGATAAGACAAAGATAGGACTACTCCCTCTTGGCGCCTTCTTGGTGCTTGTGTTTGACCGGTGGACCAAGTCATGGATTAGGGATAACCTTTCACTGGGAGAGTCTCTACCACAGACTGGTTCCGTGCGGTTGACCCACATCACTAACACCGGTTCCGTTTTCGGACTGTTCTCCGACCAGACTGCCGTCCTGATCATAGCCACTCTGGTCATCCTCTTGCTTGTGCCCCTCTTCATACACTACCTATTGGCCAATCACCCCAGCTCAGTCAACAGGCTGGGCACCGTGTCTCTTGGCTTGATTCTGGGCGGTGCTATCGGCAATCTCGTAGATCGGCTTCGCTTCGGTTACGTAACCGACTTCATCGACGTGCGCCTGTGGGCAAACTTCCATTGGCCTGCATTCAACCTCGCCGACGCATCCATAGTGATTGGCACTCTGGTCTTCATCTACTCCCTGTATCAAACAGGTTTATTCGCACAGGTACAGGACTACAGTGACCAGCCAAGAGGCTAACATGCTCCGGTTGCTCGTTGACACTCCACAGCTCCGTCTGGATAGGTACCTGGCTGAAGCTCTCCCTCAGTTCTCTCGATCTTACGTACAGAGGCTAATCCAACAGGGCCATATCCTGGTGAATGACAAACAAGCGAAGCCAAGCCAGCGCCTCGGCAACACAGATCAAATAACAATCACACCACCTCCTCCCGTGCCTACGCTCCACCCGTTAGCTGAACCAGCTCCCTTGGCCATTCTCTACGAGGACAGCGATGTCTTGGTCCTAGACAAACCCCCAGGATTGGTGGTTCATCCCAGCCCGGGCCACCCCAACCATACGTTGGTCAATGCTATCCTGGCATACTGTCCGTCCATTGCTGCGAGCGATGACCTGAGTCGACCAGGCATCGTGCACCGACTGGATAAGGATACTTCCGGGCTCATGGTGATAGCCAAGAACGAGCACGCTCGGAGACACCTCGTTAACCAGTTCAAGGCCCGTAGCCTGACTAAAGTCTACCTCGCCTTGGTTAGAGGCAGGTTACCCACCGATCATGGTGTGATTGAAGCCCCCATTGGCCGAGACCCACACAACCGCAAGCGGATGGCGCTCGTGCCAACAGGGAGAGAGGCCAGCAGTCGGTATGCCGTCAAGCAATACCTAGACAACTACACGCTACTTGACATCACGCCGGGAACTGGACGCACGCACCAGATCAGAGTACATCTGTCGTCCATTGGCCATCCCATAGTTGGCGACCCCCTCTATGGGCCAAGACGCAGTCGTGAGCTTCTCGCCCCGCTCATCAAGAGACAGTTTCTGCACGCCTACCGTCTTGGCTTTCGCCTGCCATCAACCAATGTATACCGGGAGTTCACCTGCCCTCTGCCTCCAGACTTGGAGCAAGTCTTGAACCTCCTTGGATATCAACCATAGCGACTTGCTCATAGACACCCGACATGCTATATTCCCACACGAAGTTGAGGCAGCAGGCAACTGGAGACTTGAAACCTCTAGATCAGCTTACCAGTGAGCAACTCCAACGAGAAGGCAGGCTTCTATCCCATTTGCTGGCTGAAACCGGAATGCAAGATCTGACGCGTTTTGAAGCGGACTTGACCCAACAGCAGAGCCGTCTCTTGTTCGAAATAGTTACGGAACTTGATGACACTGAAAGTGCTTTGAAGCACGCTGAGCAGCTTGTAGAGAGGCTCAAGAAACACTTGGAGCAACTGAAGGGCTTGCAGAAGGTTCTTTCCAAATAGCGCTTGCTGGACCAGTTACCTTGTCATGACACTATAGCAATATATGTGCCGCAATGAACTGTCATGGGACCTGAATCAGAGGCACCAGTCAGAGTTCGCTTTGCCCCTAGCCCTACAGGCTATCCGCACATAGGCAATATTCGGACTGCCCTGTTCAACTGGCTGTTCGCCCGTCACCACAACGGTCAGTTCATCCTGCGTATCGAAGACACTGACATTACTCGCAAAGTAGATGGTGCAGTGGAAGTCATAGTCGACAGTCTGCGCTGGCTCCGACTGGATTGGGACGAAGGCCCCTATTTCCAATCGCAACGATTGCATCTGTATCATGAGATTTCCAATGTATTGCTTGCAGAGGGCCATGCCTATCTCTGCTATTGCTCACCTGAACGCTTGGAGGCAGTGCGCCAAGAGCAAGTCAAACGGAAGCGGCCGCCAGGGTATGATGGTCACTGCCGAAACCTGACACCGACAGAAAAGGCTCGTCTCCAAGAAAGCAACATCACGCCTGTGGTCCGGTTCAAAACGCCACTCCAGGGTGAAACGAGTTTTCACGACTTGATTCGCGGCCAGATCGTCTTTAAGAACAACACTCTAAATGATTTCATCCTGCTTAAGTCCGATGGCTACCCAACTTACCACCTAGCTAACGTTGTCGACGATCATTCAATGGCCATCTCCCACATCCTCAGAGCCGACGAATGGCTATCCAGCACTCCACGCCACATGCTACTCTATCAAGCTCTCAACTGGCAGCCTCCATGTTTCGCACATCTCCCTATGATATTGGGGCAAGACAGGTCGAAGCTCTCCAAGCGACATGGTGCTACCACGATTGCCGAATACCAAGAACAAGGCTACCTCCCTGAGGCAATCGTGAACTTCCTGGCATTGTTGGGTTGGTCACTCGATGACAAGACGGAACTGCTGAGTCGTGGGGAACTCATCAAGTACTTCTCGCTGGAAAGGGTGAGCAAAACCGGGGCTGTGTTTGATAACCGCAAACTGGAATGGATGAACGGGGTTTACCTGCGTCGCATGGACATAGAGGAGCTTGCCAGGCAAGCAGCCCCGTTTCTGGATACAGGTTTGCCGCG
>DAOVBS010000095.1 GCA_030670425.1 Chloroflexota bacterium
CAGGTAGCTCTCCATCTGCTCTCTCTGGGTTATGACCCAGTCCTCTCCCACGATGCTCTGAAGTTGTTGAACAGTGATCATTTCGAACGCCTCCTGCTAGCGCGGCCGCATTCGACCGCGATGGTACTCCGGTGGACAAGATTCTAGCATATCCGGGGCAACAGCTCACCAAGCGAATCGCATCATAGCTATTGTTACCGAGGGTGGAATCGCTGTCTCAGAAATTGTGTGACCTCATGGCCTATAATTGGGGTGGAATGGACGAGGCGTTGATTGCTCCCTGCGGGATGAACTGCGGAATATGCAGCGGATACCTTGCTCTGGAACATGACGTGAGAAGCCAGGGAATCAGGATGCCGTACTGCAGCGGCTGCAGACCGAGAGACAAGAAGTGCGCCTTCCTCAAGAAGAGATGCAATCTGCTTCTGAACGGCGAGGTGAAGTACTGCTACGAGTGCAAGGACTTCCCGTGTAGAGAGCTTGAACATCTCGACAGACGATATAGAAGTCTCTTCAGGATGAGCATGATAGAGAACCTGGAGTTCATCAGGGAAAACGGCATCGGGAAACTGCTGGAGAAAGAGGAGCGGCGATGGAGGTGTCCCAGGTGCGGCGGGGTCATATGTTGCCACAACGGCATCTGCTTTGACTGCGGACTAGATGAATTGAAAACAAGGAGCAAGCCATACAGATGGGAGGATGATTGAACGTTCTAATCTTCGCTGTACCAGCCGAGGCGTACTGCTCCCGGGCCGTTGTGGACTATGGTTACCGGGGAAACGCCGGTGACATGCATCTCCTTGACCGGTAGCTTCGACAGAAGCCGCTGCTTCAGGTCTTCCGCTTCCGCCGCGGCGTCGTCGTGACTCACCACGACGTGCAGGTCCCTGCCTGCGCTCCTTTTCTTGACTATCTCAACTGCCCTGGCCATCGCTCTGGCTTTGCTTCTGGCCCTGGTCACTGGAGTCATGGCCCCCCTGGTTGAAGAGTCCAGCTCCACAATAGACCTCAGGCCGAATGGGGGATCCCTCCAGGCAGAGGCAGTGCCCATCCTGCCTCCCCTGCCCAGGTAGTAAACCGTGTCCAGTATATAGAGGAGGTTGAGCCTGGGTATCAGGCGGTTAAGCCTGCCGACTATGGCCGGGAAGCTCATGCCTTCAGCGGCGGCCCTGGCCGCTTCCAGGACGCAGAGCAACTGTGCTCCGTGCTCGGTCTGAGAGTTGATCAACGCGATTCTCGTTCCGGGTAGCTCCTTTCTGGCCATCCTGCGAGCGGTGACAGCTTGCTTGTAGCCCATTCCGATCCAGGAGGTGTAGCAGATATGCACGATGGCTTCTGCCCCCTGGCTCAGTTTCTGATAGGTGCGCAGGAACTGTGCGGCGGTGGGGGCCGAGGTTGTCGGCAAGGTTTCCCTTTGTGCCAGGCGCTGGTAGAGACGGGGCTTGTCTACCTCCGTGTCCAGATAGCTTACGCCGTCAAGTATCACGTGGAGGGGCACCACCTCAATCTGGAACTCGTCAGCCATCTCCCGCGGTATGCCGGAGATGGTGTCGGTCATGATAGCCACGCTGTTCATCTAAGCCTTCCCATGGCTCAGCCAGGGAGCCGAGCCAGCCAATCGCGGGTAAGAACCCCGAACGAGATGGAGCCCTCTCCGTTTATTCTCTCAGCTATAAGAAGCTGCACCCTAGTTGCCGATGTGGGGCCCTCGATCTGTTGAATCCGCGATAGCCCCCTACTTCCTGGACGCCAAGGCGCGCTGGGCTTGCTACGGCCGTCCCGTGGCAGAGATAGGCTCGGCCGGTATCCCCAGCGGACTGGATTTTGTCCAGAAGAAGCCGCTTTCATATCTATCGAAGTCTAGCCGAAGTGTGAACTCGACTCTGCTGAGGGCATAGCCCGCGAGCCACATCAGTCCGCACAGCGGATGACGGGCCAGACAAGACATGATTGTTTGCCACAGGCCAGGGGTCCTCATATCCTCGACCATGAACTGCTCGCCGAAGTACTGGCGTGATTTCCTGGTATAGAAGAAATACCTGCTCCACTGATGGCTGAAATCTGCCAGTGACTCTGGCAGGCCGTAGTAGAAGGTGGCGTCGTCCGCGAATACAAACTTGCGACCCTGTCGAATGCAAGAGTAGAAGATGAACTGATCATCGGCGAGAGAACAGGGCAACGTGAGATGTCGGTAGAAATCTCTTGATAGAGCCATTACGCGCCCATCTATGCTCCACCAGGAGATAGCCTTTCGTCTTCTGATCTTGTCTACCACGATCCAGTCAAAATAGGCGCCCAGCTTCGCCGGATGCAGTGTGAAGCCGGGGCGTACACGAACAAGGCCACCTTGAACCAGCACAGTCTCATGGTCACGGAAGTGGCCCAGCAGCTTTCCCAGGGTATATTCGTCTGCAATCCTGATATCAGCATCAATGAAGACGACTACGTCCGCGCTGGTGACCGACAATGCCAGGTTTATTGAGTCCTGCTTGCCTTTCCTCTCCTGTTTCGTGATCAGCTCTATTCTGTGGTCTCTTGTGGCAACTCGCCGCACGATGTCATCTGTTCGATCTGTTGATGCATCCGAAATGACGTAGATTCTCTGGATCTGAAACCACTCATGTTGTTTTGCCGTGATCACATCACACAGCAGGCTCTCGATACAGTCTCCCTCGTTGAACACAGGAATGACAATATCAATCATCATCTCTGTTTGCAGGGACGTCCTGCTAGCCAATTTCTTAGTGAGGACTTCCATGGTCTGTACTCTTATGTTCAGCGTGGGCGGCTGCGGCTATCGGAAAGAACCTTGGCGCGCGTATCAGTGTAGTCCTCTAGGTGGTACCTGGTCAAGCCCACGTGTTGCGTCGAGACAAAGTGTTACCGAAGTGTCCTGATCTTCCGGTTCGCCTTGCTGATGGTTGGGGCATCTCGTCTTACTCGTTGCCACTAGCGTGTCTGCCCTTCTTCCTTGCCCTCGCTATTGTTGACATAAGTATCATCGACACGCCAG
>DAOVBS010000103.1 GCA_030670425.1 Chloroflexota bacterium
GGACCCACTTCGTCCTCAGCTCTTCCTCGCTGATTAGCCTGCACCTCTCCAACAACCATAAGGGCAGGTGCCTAGCCCAGAACACCGCAATCCAAGTTCTCTTTCTCTTGTGTACAAAGTAGTATCTCAAGAACCCTCCCCACATGTGTCTACGCGACAGGGTTCCATCCAAATCGAACAGAGCCATAGTCCTGGTCATCGATTTCCCTCCAACACCGCGAGCAATTCCTCCAGAGGTAGAGTATTCAGTATGTGCTGAGCCTCACACCAAGCCCGCCGAGCCACGCCGACCCCGAACTTCATGAAAGGCAGATGAGCCACGTCGTGCGCGTCCGTCCCGATGACCAGCTTAACACCCAGATCTCTGGCCCGAGAGGCATGAACATCATTCAAGTCGAGCCGTGAAGGAAAGGCATTCAGTTCCAAGATCCTGCCTTTTCTCGCTGCTGCTTTAGCAATGGCTTCCAGATCCATAGCCACAGGTTCTCTCTCACCCAGTAGCCGACACGTAGGATGGGCTATTATGTCAACATCAGGATCCTCCACCACACCCAGTACCCTTCTGGTCATCTTTTCTTCAGTCTGGTTCATTGAAGAGTGCACGGCGGCCACTACAACATCCAATTCGCACAGCATCTCGCGTGGCAGATCCAAGCTACCATCTGCCCTGATGTCAACTTCAACCCCGCTGAGCACACGGATGCCCTCCAGCCGCTCATTAAGCGCCCCAATCTCAGCAACTTGCCTCCTTAGTCGTTCGCTGTCAAGTCCGTGTGCAATGCCCCGCCCAGCGGAGTGATCGGTAATGGCTATGTATTCGTACCCCAGGGTTTTGGCCCCCACAGCCATTTCTTCAATGGAGCTATGCCCATCACTCCAATTGGTATGAATGTGGAGGTCTCCTCGTATGTCACCCACCTTCACGAGCTCTGGCAGGGTTCCTCGCTCCGCTTGCTGGATCTCGCCTTGAGCCTCCCTGAGCTCAGGCGGGATATACTGCAGACCGAGCCGCCAATAGAACTCCTTCTCTTCAGCAAATCTCTCCAGTTCGTCTGTACCTATGTTCGTAATGCCATACTCGCTCAGCTTCAGACCCTGCCTGTGCCCTCTTTCTCTCAGAGAGATGTTATGTTGCTTGCTTCCTGTGAAGTACTGATGCTAAGAGCCGAACGATTCATGGTCCACCATCCGTAGGTCAACTTGAAGTCCTCCAGAAACGATTGCACTGGCCTTGGTGGGCCCCTGGGCCAGGACTTGCCCCACATGAGGCAGGGCAACAAAGGCCTTGATGACCTCTTCGGGATGATCAGCTGTGCCCACAAGATCAATGTCCCCCACAGTCTCCCTGAAGCGGCGCAAGCTGCCAGCATGGGTGATATTTCTTAACCCAGGAAGAGTCCCAAGGCAGGCCAGGATGTCCTCCACGATTGGTAGGACTTCACCGATAGGAACACGTTGGTCTTTGCGTCGGAACGCTTGGACCTGTTGGAGCATGTTGCTCGCCATCTTGTCACCAAGCCGGAAGAGCCCTGCTACCCGGCCATTACTGATGGCCCGCTCCAGCGTATCGACTGAACCTATTTCCAACTCACCGCATAGTCTGCTGGCCGTCTTCGGCCCAATGCCCGGGATAGCCAAGAGGCCGGTTATCCCGTCGGGGAATTCACTTTTCAGCTTCTCATAGTAATTCAGTCTCCCTGTGGTCACGAGCTCGGTAGTCTTCTTGGCTATGGCTTCCCCCACCCCGGGAATCCTCCTCAAGTCCTCCCCCTCTTCAAGCATAGCTTGTATTTCCTTCGGGTAGTGCTCGATCGCCCTGACAGCCTTCTGGTAAGCACGAACCTTGAAAGCGTTCTCGCCTTTCATTTCCAGGAGATCCGCAATATCACTGAATACCTTCGCAATGGCCGTGTTTTTCACTTGCTCTGTCCGTGGAGAAGTCGGTGTTCTTTCCAGAACGTTCTCGCCTCACTACCCCACCATCCCCAATTACCTGTTTCCAATCCCAACTGCCGCTATCGAAGCCATCGGTGGCACGATTCCCTACCTTCCGCAGCAGTGCTTGTACTTCTTCCCCGAACCACACGGACAGGGATCATTCCGGCCGATTTTCTTACCTGCTGCGACGACCCGCCTGTCCCGCGCAGGCTCTTGCCTGATACCGACGCGATATATCCCCCGCACAACATCGTGCTGAATCCCTGCCAGCAGGCCCTCGAAGAGCGCATGTCCCTCACGCCTGTAAACGACCAGCGGCTGTTGCTGACCAACAGCCCGTAGACCTATACCCTGCCGCATGTGCTCCATAGCTGTCAGGTGCTCCATCCATAGTCTATCGATCACCCGCAGCATCACTATCCGCTCCGCCAGGCGCATATTGCCGGGGCCAAGCTCCTCTTCCCGTTGGTCATAGAGATAGACAGCATGCTCATACAGCTCTTCCGCGATACGTTTGCCGTCTTGCTGCACTTCCTTCACTTTGTCCGCGATAGCAGTCTCCGGCGATGGGAAAACAGCACCCAGATCCTGAAGTAGACCTGGTAGGTCTAGCTCGCCCGAATGACCATCCAGGTGGGCATCCACCAGCGCTTCAACTTCATCGTGAATCATCGATAGTATGTTCGTCTTAAGACCAGAACCACCTAGAATCTTCTTCCTCTCAGTGTAAATGACCTCGCGATGCTTGTTGACCACGTCGTCATACTCCACCAGGTGCTTGCGAACATCAAAGTG
>DAOVBS010000107.1 GCA_030670425.1 Chloroflexota bacterium
CCTGTGGCGTCTGGATATGTGGGTAGAAAAACAGGCTTCAGTTGCTCAAGTAGGCGGAATGCTGGAAGGGTCTATCTACATGCGCAACAACTCTCCCATGCCGACCGGCTGGCTGGAGGTCCTGCAAATGAGCGATATGCCCGGTTATGTGTTCGGAGAAGTTACCCGACTCCCGGCCCGGGGGTGGGCCGAGTGGAGAACGCAGGGGTCTTGTTATGCCCGCGGTGTTTACACCATAGGCCCGCTGGTGGCAGGTGGCAGTGACCCATTGGGGCTATTTCGAGTGCAGATAACCCGGGGAGATCCCGTCACAGTCGTAGTCTACCCGCCGACCGTGGAGTTACCCTATTTCCGCCTTCCGTCGGCGGATTTATCTGGGGAGGAAAGGGTACGGCATAACCCGCAGACTCGCAGTTCTCACGCAAGCACCGTCCGCGAATACAACCACGGCGATAGCCTGAATCGGATCCACTGGCCCTCCACCGCCAAGTGTGGTCAGCTCATGTCAAAGGAGTTTGACTCCCCAGCAGGCAGCGACATTTGGGTTGTTCTGGACCTGGAGCGGAGAATCCACCAAAGCACGGGTATGGAGAGAACAGACGAGTATGGTGTTGCCGTTGTCGCGTCCCTGGCTCGTCTTGTTCTGACAGAGCAGCGCTCGGTGGGCCTGATAGCGTACGGCGACCAGGAATACGTGCTGCCACTGGGGAGTGGCACCAGGCAGATATCCAGAGTGCTGGAGATGCTGGCCTGGTCCAAGACTGAGGGGGACATTCCCCTGGCTGAGGTGCTTTCCCAAAACACGATGAAACTCGACAGGTTCGCCTCCCTTCTTATCGTTACCTCCTCTACCGCCACCGAGTGGGTGTCCGTACTCCAAAGCCTGATGTACCGTGGTCTCAGCATTGCGGTAGTGCTGGTCGATCCGACCAGCTTCGGAGGAGACGAATCCTGTTATGAAGTAGCAATGAGGCTTTTGAGCGCTGGAATTCCTGCGTACGTAGTGCGGCGGGGAGATGCTCTTCCCTTTGCACTGTCCCGACCGATGACCCTGCATGACCTGCCCATCTCTGAGCAGTGTAGTGCAGGTGAACTGATACCGGCTTCTGAGCTATAGTAGGGTGGAGACATGGCACTGGAAATAAGAACAGCAGCTAGGGGCGCATCGTGGGCCCT
This sequence comes from Chloroflexota bacterium, assembly GCA_030670425.1. Taxonomy (GTDB): domain Bacteria; phylum Chloroflexota; class Dehalococcoidia; order GIF9; family AB-539-J10; genus JADFUZ01. The sequence continues at coordinate 1,177 of DAOVBS010000107.1, forward strand.
AGGACGGCTCAAGAGCGGCACATCATGGGCGGTGGAGCATATCAGGACCCTTCTGTGGCAAATCCTGAGGGGCCCTTCGGAAGGTTGGACGACCTTCATACTTCTATTGCTCTCTGTGATTCTGGCAGCCTGGTCAGTGGGAAGCGCGCTGCACGTACCAGCGGGATTCTACGGCATGGTGTTCTGCGGCGTAGTGCTGGGTCTTCTCCTTGCCAAGAGGCGCTTTAGCGGGTGGTTGCTGGTCATCAGTGGCTTCCTCATTGGTCTTTACCTTGGCTTTCATCAGCTCACCAGTCTGGCTGAAAGCGCAACTATCGCTGACAGGTATGCAGAGGTGGGCACCCGCCTCTTCATATGGTGGCAAGCATTGCTCAGTGGTGACCTCAGCACTGATACATTACCCTTCAGCTTCTTGGTTCTGTTCGCCTCGTGGCTTGTGGGATTCACCTGCTCCTGGTCCCTGTTCCGCAAGCACAACATATGGGGCGCGTTGCTTCCCAGTGGCATCGTCATAGTTGCCACCTTCACAAGTCTTCTCCGCGAAGAGCAGATGGTCCGCCTGTATCTGTATCTGGCTGTAGCCTTCCTCTTGATGGCGCGTCTGTTCAACCTAGAGCGGCAGCATGAGTGGAACCTCAGAGGCATCCGGCGCTACCCCCGCGATTCAAAGCTGCGCCTGCATGATGCCTTCTGGCTTGCGGTGACGGTTGTGCTGGTCACTTCCCTGCTCCCCCTGGAGCCGGCCAGGGTTGAGCCGCTCGCCGCAGTATGGGACAGGGTCAGCTCGTCAGTGAGAGTTATGGACGAGGGATTTGCCAGTGTATTCGGTGGTGGGTCTGCTAGAGAGCCGTACACGGCCTATTTCTTCGGGCCTACGCAGACTTTTGGAGGAGCCACAACCCTTGGAGAGGCGCCCGTTCTAATGATAGAGACGCCCTTTGCCATCTACATTGTCGCCAGGAGCTACGATGTGTACACAAGCCAGGGATGGAAGACCAGCGACACGCAGCTGGTGTCTCCGGAATGGACGCCAGAACAAGGGGCAGAGACAGAGTTCCAGAAATCGCAGGAGGTTGAGGTGAGTATAATCAGTTTGTTCTCCCTCAGAGGAGGGGAACCTGTATGCCTGGGTGGCTATCCCATCGACATGTCAATTGACTATCGACTGGAAGTGCTGCAACCTGCTCGTTACCGGATATCTGTTGCCGCAAGCAGGCCAGACCCATCTGTAGAAGCAGAAAACCTCCCGCTTGATCTGCAGCAGGTGGTGCGGTGGCTACACGAACTGAGTGGCGCCTCCGGCGAATCCCTAACAGAATCGGAGATCAGATCCGTGCTGCCCGACGACATTCGGGTGGTATC
>DAOVBS010000098.1 GCA_030670425.1 Chloroflexota bacterium
CCCAGCTCTCTTGGGGCCATGAAGCGCTCAGGCTCACTGTACGCTTGCAGTCTGGATATCTTCAGAGCATGACACAGCAACAACTCAGCTTCGGTGGCAGCACAGTCGATGTTTGCTACGGCGAGTTCAGCCCGAATGAGGCGCAGAGCATCCCCTAGCGTCATGGGTGGGTCTCTTCTGATTGCTCCTGTCTCGAGGATAAGGCGTCGATAATCCTGTCAAGATCTCCGTCTAGAATGCCGTTGATGTTGTGCAGGGTCAGGTTGATTCGGTGGTCAGTGACCCGATCTTGGGGAAAATTGTAGGTTCGTACCTTCTCTGATCGATCCCCCGTACCTACTTGGGTTCTGCGCTGGGTCTCTATCTTTTCAGACTGTTCGCGCTGCCTCGCGTCAAATAGCCTGGCTCGGAGGACCGCCATCGCTTTCATTCTGTTCTTTATCTGGGAGCGCTCATCCTGGCAAACCGCTACGATCCCTGTAGGTATGTGTGTAAGGCGGACCGCTGTGGTTACTTTGTTTACGTTTTGTCCTCCGGCACCGCTTGCGTGGAAGAAGTCCATCTTGATATCGTCTGGGTTGATTTCCAGCTCAATGTCTTCTACCTCAGGGAGCACTACTACAGTGGCTGCTGAAGTGTGAAGACGTCCTGAGGACTCGGTGACCGGGACTCTTTGCACGCGGTGAACCCCGCGCTCATACTTGAGTCGGCTGAACGCCCCCTTACCTTTGACCTCGAATATTACTTCCTTCAAGCCTCTGATGCCGCTCTGATTGCTGTCGACTATCTCTACCTGCCAGCCCCTGTTTTGAGCATAGCGGCTGTACATTCGGAACAGATCTGCAGCGAAAAGGCTGGCTTCCTCCCCACCGGTGCCAGCTCTGACCTCAACGATAGCATCTTTGCCGTCATTGGGATCCTTGGGTTGCAGTGACTGCTTGAGCTGATGAAGGATGTCCTCGCGCCGCCGTTGCAGTGTAGTCACCTCTTCTTTGACGAAGCCTTTCATGTTCCCGTCTGCAGTGTCGGCGAGCAGGGTTTCTAACTCTGTTAGCTCATTGGATATCTTCTGGTATTGCCTGTATGCAGTGACCACGTCCTCGAGGCTAGCCCTCTCCTTGGCTATCTTCTGCAGTTGGTTTGAGTCGGTAGCTACTTGTGGCTGAGCCATGAGCCGGCTCAGTTCGTCGTAGCGTTTCTGTGCTGAGTCCAACCGACTAAACATCATTACTCTCGCAAATCCCGCTCCGCCAAGCGGCAGTCGTATTATATCCAGCTCTAGTGGCACCGCTCAAATCTAGCTGGGTGGAGCAGCCAATCGAGGTACGGTGCAGGGTACAGGCGCGTTCAAGCAGATCTCCGTTGCCTTGAGGTGTCTTGTTGAAGAGCATAACGGCGCGAAAGACACCTGGAGCTACAGCCTAGTCCGCTGTCTCTATCACCTGTTGTAACGCTGAGCAATAGCTTTGGTGGGTCTTGGAATCGAAGAGGACGAATACGACCCGATTGATTGTGGAGGCTCGTCCCCTAAGGAATGAGCACACGCTGGATATGGCTATCCTTGATGCCTCAACCAAGGGATAGCCATAAGCTCCCGTGCTGATAGAAGGGAAAGCGACACTGGTCAGCTTCATATCGGCGGCCACTTTCAAGCATTCGCGATAGGCACTAGCCAGAATCCTGGACTCATTTCTGACACCCCCATGCCAGATAGGTCCCACTGTATGAATGACATAAGTTGCCTTCAGTCTCCCTCCGGTAGAGGCCGCAGCTTTTCCGGGTGGCAACGGCCCTTGACTGGAGATGATCTGTTTGCACTGTTCCAGGATGGCCGGACCTCCGGCCCGATGTATGGCTCCATCGACCCCGCCGCCACCCATCAGACCAGGGTTGGCTGCATTGACTATTGCATCGGCAGACTGCTCCGTGATGTCGCCCTGGACTATCGATACTCTCGTGTGGTCGATGACTGCCTGCATTTTTTCCCCAGTAGCTAATCTGCCAGTACCGATCTTGTTGTCTTGAAGTGGATCTTGGCTACTTCCTTCAACCTTTCGTTTCCGTACCTTGTGATGAATCCCCTTCCAGCTTGGATCACGGCAGACGAAGCTCCCTTGGGAAGCTCCAGCTGGTATTTCGCTGAGAGTTGGGCCAGTCTGCGAAGGAACTCTGCCCTGGCGAGGATCGAAGCTGCGGCCACCGCGATATCGCTTTCGGCTCTGGTCTGCTGTTTCACCTGTATTGTCCTACCTTTGCTCATCAGTGCGTTAATAAGGAAGCTCTCATCGCCGAACTGGTCAGCTAGAGCATAGCTGCATTCCTCTCTATTCAGGATATTCTCTATGGCTCTAGCGTGCCCCCAGGCGAGCAGACGGTTCAGGTTTCGTATCTTGCTATACAAGTTGTTGTATTTCTCAGGTCCTATTGGCACGATGGCGTAGATACAGCATCCCCTGATCTTTCCAGCCAGTCTCTCTACTGAGGCGTCTGCAAGTCGCTTGCTGTCTTTCACTCCCAGTTGCCCGAGAGGTCCAAGAACAGCGCCGTCTACCAGCACGGCAGCAACCACCAGGGGCCCAAAGTAGTCGCCCTTGCCAGCCTCGTCGCTTCCTATCCAGTTCGCTTGCGTACTGGACATACTGTTGAGTCCAATTGACCACTGAGGCTTGTCAACATTGTCAATATTAGCAAGTTTCGCTGTCTTGGGCACCAAACGTAGAGGCAGCTCCGACGTATCGTTGTCGGAGCCTGCGGTTGTTTGATGGTGAGCGCCCTGAAGAATATAATAGACTGGTATCAATGAAGGCATAAGGAGGCTATTCCCTCATGGCATTGAAAACTGCAGAAGAGTACATGGACAGCCTGCGCAAACTCAATTTGGATGTATATCTTTTCGGCGAGAAGGTGGACAACTGGGTTGACCATCCGGTCATCAG
>DAOVBS010000071.1 GCA_030670425.1 Chloroflexota bacterium
TGAGTCTTGAACCAGTCGACACCGGGAGATTTCCCTGCCTCAGGCTTGCTCTGTATGCAGGCAAACTGGGAGGCACATACCCTGCTGCACTGTGCGCTGCTGATGAAACCGCGGTGGAGTTGTTTCTCTCACACCGCATCCGCTTTGTTGACATTGCCGCCCTGGTGGAGGAAGTGTTGGAGAGCCATCAGAGTACAGACAATCCTTCGATGGATGACATTATGTCTGTCGACGTTTGGGCGAGGAAACATGCCATGTCTGTTTCGGGTCGTTATCGCTCAGGCTGCATCGAGTGGAACGACGGGTCGCGCCGCAAGCGTCTGGAGATAGCCGAATAGAAGATGAATGTCATCACTGTGCTCGCTCTCTTCGTGGTGGCCCTGTTTCTTGTCGTGTCTCTGCACGAACTGGGGCACTTCATTGCTGCCAAGCGTGCAGGCGTGAGAGTTGAGGAGTTTGGCTTGGGGTTCCCTCCCCGCCTTCTCGCTACCAAGCGAGGAGAGACGGTGTACTCGCTCAATGCCATCCCCATAGGAGCCTTTGTCAGGTCGGTTGCAGAGGATGACCCCGCCGTGCCAGGAAGTCTGGCCAGTATGGGCTCGTGGGCACGGTTCGTGGTCTATGCCGCGGGTCCTGCGGCCAATATCGTTCTGGCCTTTCTTCTCCTTGGCGCCTTTTTCACGTTACCGGAAGACGTGATAGTCGGCAATGGGGTCATGGTGTATAGGGTGGCGGAGGATTCACCGGCAGGCGAGGCAGGCATTGAATCCGGAGACCTGATTCTGGAGGCGGAAGGCGAGTCTATTCGGAAATGGGGTGATATACAAGGCAGGATAAGTTCAAGCGAGGAAGGGGAGGAGATCGCCTTGCTTCTCCAGAGAGACGGAGTGAAAAGAGAACTGAGTTTAGTGCCTGAGTTCGATGCTGACCTGGGGCGTCGAGCGATAGGCGTTACACTGTGTCGTAATTTGGTGAGTGAGATAGAGACTGGGTCTGCTGTTGATGAGGCCGGTCTCAAGCCGGGAGATACCATTCTGAGTGTGAATGGGCAAATCGTGTATAGCGAGGAAGGTATGTCAGATGTTCTGGCCTCTGTTGGGATGGGGGAGGAGATACGTTTGACAGCGTTCAGAGAGCGAGAAAAAGTCATCGCCAACATTGTCAAAGAGCCGACATCTGCTCTCGGAGCAATGGGTATGGAGTTACTTTGGGTGGACGGAACACATATTGAGCAGGTGCGTCTTCCCCTTATCAGGGCAAGCTACTTGGCAGGCAGCTTCATAGTTGACATGCCTAGCATGATAGTAGCCTCGGTTCCCTTGATCAGAGAGGACCCCAGCAAGGCCCTTGTTGGACCAATAGGTGCAGGCCAGCTGACCGTAGAGGCTGTCCGGTCTTTTGGCCCAAGCAATGTGGTGTTCATGGCAGGTATCATTAGTCTGGGTATTGCCCTGTTCAACTTCCTGCCTATTCCACCCTTGGACGGAGCGGGAATGCTGGTTGCCCTTGTTGAGGGCACTCGCCGAGGGAAGCGCCTATCCCCTCGTATGCTCCACCTGGCCTACAGCGCAGGCACTGCTTTCCTGATCAGTCTTATGGTCTTAGTGACCTACAGTGATCTTCTGCGCATAATTACGGGCGGGAGCTTTGGACTATGATCCAGCGGCGGATCTCGATACCGTTGATGGTTGGGGATGTGACTGTGGGTGGCAATGCACCAGTTGTGGTGCAGTCTATGGCCAAAACGGACACCCGGGATGTCCATGCCACTGTAAGCCAGATCAGAGAGCTGGAGGATTGCGGTTGCGAGATAGTGCGAGTGGCAATTCAGGATGAACAGGCTGCCGCGAGTATCTCATCAATCAAGAAGGTGGTCTCTATACCTCTGGTAGCTGATATCCACTTCGACTATCGCTTGGCTCTGGCTGCGTTGCAGAGTGGAGCAGATGGCCTGCGACTTAATCCGGGCAATCTCCGCGATCAAGAACAGATCGCAAAGGTGGTGACTGCTGCTAGAGAAAGGGGAGTCCCCATTCGAATTGGGGTGAACGGTGGCAGTGTGCCAGCGAATTTTCAGCCCGCTGCTCCGCTGACTGAACGGATGGTGAACATCGCATTGCAGCAGATAGAACTTCTGGAGAGCCTTGACTTCAATCTGATCAAGGTTTCCCTCAAAGCGTTTGATGTGCTCACTACCGTCCAGGCCTATCGGCTGATTGCCGACAGGATTTCTTATCCTCTGCACTTGGGTATCACTGAAGCCGGACTTGCTAAAGCTGGGGCCATACGGAGCGCTGTGGGTATCGGCATTCTGTTGCACCAGGGGATTGGCGACACGGTACGCGTGTCCCTCAGTGCGCCTCCCGCAGAAGAGGTCTTCGCTGCTTATGAGATCCTGAAGAGCCTAGGTCTTCGCCAGCGGGGACCCACCCTGGTGAGTTGCCCCTCGTGTGGCCGTGCCGAGATTGATGTCACGGCACTGGCCCATAAAGTAGGCAGGTATCTTGAGAAGGTGAACACACCGCTTAAGGTGGCGGTCATGGGCTGTGTGGTCAATGGACCCGGCGAAGCGAGAGACGCTGATGTGGGCGTCGCCGGCGGTAAAGGTAGGGGGGCCATATTCAGGAGTGGAAAGGTGGTGGGCACAGTGCCTGAAGAGGATTTGCTGGAAACCCTGATGGCAGAGGTCAATGCCCTGTCCCTTGAGGCTACAGAGCACGAGTAAGAGGTGAAAAATGCGGTTCTCTAGGCTATTCGGCAGGACTCTACGGCAAGCACCTGGCGAAGCGGATAGCATCAGCCATCAACTGCTTCTAAGAAGTGGCATGATTGACCAACTGTCTGCTGGAGTCTATTCGTATTTGCCTCTAGGCTGGAAAGTGCTCAGACGGATTGAGCAGGTGATCAGAGAGGAAATGGATAGGGCGGGAGGGCAAGAACTGATGCTGCCGGTGTTACAGCCTATTGAGTTGTGGCAGCAATCGGGACGTTATGTCTCCTTCGGTGCATCTCTATTCACTTTGACTGACCGTAAGGAACATAGACTGGCACTGGGGCCTACCCATGAAGAAGTTGTCACTGATCTGGTTCACAGACATGTGCAGAGCTATCGCGACTTACCTTTGCTGCTATATCAGATACAGACCAAATTTCGCGACGAGCCTCGCCCTCGTGGCGGGCTGCTAAGAGTTCGCGAGTTCATAATGAAGGATCTGTATAGCTTTGATGCTGACGAAGCTGCTCTGGAGAAGAGTTACGAGAGAATGGCTCAGGCATACAGGAATATCTACGCTCGCTTGGGCTTGCCAGCATTGATGGTGGAAGCTGATAGCGGTGCTATAGGTGGCAAAGCATCGCATGAGTTCATGGTTATCACGGGAAACGGTGAGGATGAGGTCATCTATTGCCCTCATTGTGACTATGCTGCCAACGCAGAGAGGGCGCAAAGCGCCAAAGCTGCGGCGACGAACGGAGCGGGCACTGAGCTGCCTCTAGCTGAGATAGCTACTCCCGGTTGCCATACCATAGAAGAAGTGGCCGAATTCGTCGGAGTGCCGGCAAGTCAGACCCTCAAAGCTGTCTTCTATTCTGCGGCTGGAGAGTTTGTTTTCGCTGTCATCAGAGGTGACCTGGAGGTGAATGAAACGAAGTTGAGGAATGCGTTGAAGGGGACTGAGCTTAGGCTGGCTACAGAAGATGAGGTAATGGGCGCAGGTATGGTAGCCGGCTTTGCATCGCCTGTAGGGTTGGCGGGAATCAGAGTGATCGCTGACGACTCGGTCACTCTGGGGTCAAATTTCATCGTTGGCGCCAACAAAGCAGGATTTCACCTGATGAATGCTAACTACCCCAGGGACTTCCAGGCTGACCTCATAGCCGATATTGCTCTGGCACGGCCTGGACATGGTTGCCCGAGATGTGGGAAGGAGCTATGCTCGGCTCGCGGCATT
>DAOVBS010000002.1 GCA_030670425.1 Chloroflexota bacterium
GGGGTGAAGAATGTCAGTGAGGCGATTGAACTCATAGGAAAGACAGCACTGCTTGAGTTCAGAGAACAGAAACTCGACGAGGACGGCCAGCCCGTGCTTGACGATAAAGGCAATTGGGTGTTTGAGGACGAGCCAGCGGCAGCAGAGGGCAGGGACGGCAAGGAGAGAATACTCACTGGCGAGTACTTGAAGCTGGCGACCGTGGACGTGGATCAGTACTCCGGGAGTCCACTAGTGGCTTTCGAATGGGATGCCGAGGGGGCACATCTATTCGAGCAGATAACGGGGCGCAACCTGCAGAAGCCGCTGGCCATTTTCCTCGACGATGAGTTGATTTCGGCCCCCATAGTGCAAGGTGTTATCAGGGAGAGAGGGCAGATCGATTTCAACCGCCCCGTTCCCATTAGCGAAGCCGAGACTCTGGCAATCCAGCTAAACTCAGGTGCCTTGGATGTGCCTCTCACAATCATTGACCAGCGTGACGTGGATGCGAGTCTGGGCGCCGACTCCATAAGGAAGAGCATACTGGCTGCCGGAATCGGACTGGTTCTGCTCCTGGTGTTCATACTCCTCTACTATCGCCTCCCCGGTCTGATAGCCTGTCTTAGCCTCGGGATCTACGGTACCTTCCTGCTGGCCATCTTCAAGCTGTTCTCAGCCCAGTTGACCCTGACCCTACCTGGCATCGCCGCCTTCATTCTATCTCTGGGCATGGCCGTGGATGCCAACGTCCTGATTTTCGAGAGATTGAAAGAGGAACTGCGAACGGGCCGCACTCTCGGTGCCGCAGTCGAGGCTGGCTTCGACCGTGCCTGGCCTGCCATCCGCGATAGCAACATCACCACCTTCATCGCATGTATCATTCTGTTCTGGCTTGGCGGCACCTTTGGCGCGTTCATGGTCAGAGGTTTCGCCCTGACCCTGTTCATCGGTGTGGCTGTGAGCATGTTCACTGCCATTGTTATTACCCGGACCTTCCTCCGACTTGTTGTCGGAAGCGGGCTGGCCACCAACCCCACAACCTACGGAGTCAAGTCATGATCGATTTTGTGGGCAAGAAACACTGGTTCTTTCTCTTCTCGGCAGTGGCCCTGACCATAGCCATAATCTCGCTGGCCGCTTTCAGGCTTCAGCCCGGAATTGATTTTACCGGCGGCACGTCCATGACTCTCCAGTTCACTCCGCAGGTCGAGCAGAGCCGACTACGGGAAGAACTCGCAAACCTGGAACACCCTGAAGCCGTGATTCAAAGGAGTGGAGACGATTTCTTCATTCGCCTGAAGGAGATATCGACAGAGGAACGTGCGGACCTCACCGAAGGGCTGGAGACGAGCCTGGAAAGCACGATCACGGCCCTTGACTACAGCACGGTCTCTCCCTCAATAGCCACGGAGACAGCTCGCAATGCCGGCATTGCCGTGGTGATTGCCTCCGTGGCCATGCTGTTCTACATCGCCTGGGCTTTCCGCCGCATGCCCAACCCCTTCCGATGGGGCACATGCGCTATCGTCGCCTTGATTCACAACGTGCTCATAGTGGCGGGTCTTTTCGCTATCCTGGGCAAGGCAATCGGAGTCGAGGTCGATGCCCTATTCATCACCGGACTGCTCACTATAGTAGGCTACAGCATCAACAACACAGTTGTTGTCTTCGACCGCATCCGGGAGAACATCTCCAAGGTTGTTAGCCCTGACTTCGCAGTCACGGTGAACATCAGTCTTGTAGAGACACTGGTGCGCTCGCTCAATACCTCCTTGACCACTCTCTGCGTCATCCTCGCATTGCTGCTCTTTGGCGGAGCCACCATCCATTACTTCATTCTGGTGTTGTTCGTCGGGCTAATCGCTGGCACCTACACCTCAATGTGTATTGCTGGCCCCCTGCTGGTGGTGTGGGAGAAGGGAGAGTGGCACCAGCTGGCATCTTGGTGGCCTTTCAGCAAGAGGCCTGCCTAGCGGCTGGACTGGAGGCCGTGTACTTCCTTTACTTTCCTGATATGTCCCTCGAACCCGCTAGAACTCGTCCTCGGCGATCTTCCGAGAGGGTCGGCTATCTCCTCCGAGCTACCGAGGAGGACATCAAAGGTGGCCTTGACTGCTGAAGCAGCCACTTCAAGGTTGTAGCCACCTTCAAGCGTGAGAGCAAGTCGTCCCTGGCATAGTTCGCCAGCTAGATCCTTCATTATCTTTATCATCTGAGCAAAACCGGCAACACTCACCTGCATCATGGCCAAACTGTCAGCCCAGTGAGGGTCGAATCCGGCAGAAACAAGAATCAGCTGCGGCCGAAATCTCCGCGCCACAGGGACCAGCACCTCATCGAAAGCTCTCAAGTACTCCTCATCGCCCCAACCGGCGACCATGGGGAAGTTGACCGTAAATCCCTTCCCTTCCCCTTCTCCGACCTCGTTCATGCCTCCGGTGCCAGGATAGAAGGGATACTGATGAGTCGAAAAGTAGAGGACTTCCGAGTCGGCGTAGAAGGCATCCTGTGTCCCGTTGCCATGGTGAACATCAAAATCAACTATGAGGACACGATCGATGTCATAGTTGGCCAGGGCGAACCTGGCCCCTATAGCCATATTGTTGAAAAGGCAGAAGCCCATTGCCCTGTTGTGAGTGGCATGATGTCCCGGGGGTCTAACCAGGGCAAAAGCGCTATCCACTTGCCTCTTCATCACGGCTTCTACGGCAGTCAGGAATCCGCCGGCGGCATACAACGCCACCTCGTAAGACTTCGGACACATGACTGTGTCGGGATCCAGCCAGCCTCCACCCCTCTTGGCCTTACTTTCAATCATGGCGACGTAGGCAGGGTCGTGTGCCATCTGCACTTCCTCCACCAACGCCCGACGCGGTGAGAACAGAGTGAGTCTCTCCTTGGCGCCAGTCTGCTCAAGATGCCCCAGCATAGCCGCCAGCCTCTGGGAGTTCTCCACATGGTTACCGGTGTCATGTTCCAGATAGATGGAGTCGTAGACCAGTCCTACCTTCATACTCCTCGACCTCCCGAGCAATCATAGCAAAAGCTGTTCAGCCGAAACAACAGAGTAGAGGAGACCACCGGTATGATCCTCCAACCCTCGTATGTCCTCACCGGAGAGAACTGAGGTGAAGGCAAGCTCCTCTCCGGCTCTCTCAACTCAGAGGGCTGAGAGCCGCAGCTAGCCTGATAATCAAGCCCTGCTTCTTCTCCGGCGCCGCATCCAGATTACCAGAATAGGAATCCAGATCCAGCAGAAGACGACGAGCCAGACGGCCACAGTGGCCAGAGCTCTGCCAAAGGCAGTAAGACCACGCACTGCCGACCTGAAAGCGCCGGAAGCGCTCCATGATTCCGCCAGTCCCTCCGTCTCCTCAAGTTCCACATTGATGAGCGACATCTCTGAGGTTCGCTCCAGGTATCTCACACGACCTTCGATGCGCTCGATCTCCCATCGCACATTCCAAAGCGCCTCCTGGACCTCCAGCATTTCCCCCACTGTCCCTGCCTCCTCCAGCAATATGAGATATTGCTCCTCGGTCGCCTCCAGATTCCGCAGTCGAGCCTCCAGGTCAACGTACTCCTCGGTTACGTCCATTGCCTCGGTGCTCTCGTAAGGCACGTCTACCGCCACCCGGCGAAGCCTGTCAAAGGCCTCCTCGAATCTATCGGCAGGCACACGGATATTGATTTGGCCCGAAAGTCCCCATTCTCCTTCACGCCTTTGAGACGAGACTACATAACCACCCAGTTCATCAGCCACCTCGGCAACCTCATCCATAGCCTCAACCATATCCTCTACCTCCAGAGTTATGTAGCCAGTCTTCACGATCTTGCGCTCCATACCTGCTTCTGCAGCGGACGCTGCGTCCTCAGCATACCGATCCTCATCTACGTATTCCTCTTCCTCCCATTCCTTAGATGGGGCAGGCATTTCCGACGGCATCGCTGGCATTGACGGAGCACCCGCCGCGCAGGCGCCGACCAGCAATAACCCCGGAATTGACAGCAATGGAACTGAATACTTGAGCAGCCTATTCATCTGCTCACCTCCTTAACTCTCACTATAGTATCAAAACGAGGCAATAGCCTCGAAGGTTTACATCCCCCGCGGCAAAGCCGTCTCCTCGTATTCGGGGAATCACAGTCTTCACTCATCAGCCACCCCTGGCCAGAGCACTGGACCTCTATGCATACTCGGAAACTGAAGACTTCAGCACGACGGAGAGAACAATCAGGACCAGGCCGCCAATCAGAAACGCCGGGCCATACACAAGCAGAGGATGGGTGAAGTCAGCAATCAGTTGTGGCAACTTCGCCCCAATCTCGGGGGGGACGTCCGACTGAATAGCGCTGCATATCAGGCTCCTGGCAGCCAGAGCACCAGCGGTGACAATGACCCCACTGACGGCAAAAGCTATGCCCACGTGGAGGGCAATAGGTTTGACACGCCACCACTGTATCAGAGCTATGGCTAGTACCAGCAAGACAGCCAGGCCAATCAATATCTTGTAGCCAAGTTCGACGTAATAGACAATCTCTCTCGCTTTGTGAAGCAGTGCCGCCATTTCCGGTCCCAGGAAGGCCTCGTTCACCTCGATTTGCTCAGGAACGTGCCTATCCACCTCGGCACACATTTGCGATATGAACAGCTCCACCTGGCTCTGGGAAGCTCCCTCCAGCTCGGGTGGGAGAGACTCACGAATTGCCTGCGCCAGGTTCTGCTTGACCGTAGCTCTCACCGGCTCCAGCGAGATGGCAGTGTTGAGCTCTCCCTCACCCTTGAGATAGGCGCAACCATCACGAACCACGATAGCCGCCTGCTCCCTGAGCCAGGGGTCAAGCTCCATCATGACTTCATCCAGAACCTGAGCCATATGGGGCTCGTCTTCCAGCAACTGGCTCTTGACCTCATCGGCGATGAGGGCATGCGCATCGACCTTATCAAGTTCGGCCGTGACGAAGCGCGGATGGAGGATGGTCAGGTTCACGGTGACAACAACGCCCAGGACCACCAGAACAACGATGAGCACGAAGCCAAGAATCCCGGAGCAAATCCCTCTGGCAATCCCCATATGTCAACCTGCCTAGCATAATAGGTGGCTGAACGATCGTCAAGGTTTTCACCAACCATCTCTCAGCCAACAGAGTCAAGGAAGGCTCAAGCCGAGTCTGCGAGACGGTAGGCATAAGAGGGTAAGAGGAGTCTGTCAAACACGTTGTTATTCTGCCAGGGGATTCATATTAGGACAGAAGAAGCTTGACTTCGAGCAGATAGGGGGTATATCCTTGAACAAGGAGGTGAGTGAGAGAATGAAAAGGAGACAGTTCCTGGTTCTGCTTGTCGCGCTGGTAGCAGTGGCCAGCCTTTTGGTTGCTGGCTGCGCTCCCGAGGCAGCGCCACCAGCAGAGGAAGAAGAAGCCCCACCAGAAGAAGAAGAGGAGGAGGAGGAGGCTCCACCGGTAGCTCCAGCGGAAGAGACTATCGAGTGGGTCATTCAGGCACCTTTCCCTGAAGGCATGTCTATCTACAATGGGTGTCGTGACTGGGCCGCAGCCGTAACCGAGATGAGTGGTGGCCGCCTCACAGTCAAGGACTTCCCGGGGGGTGCCATAGTGCCGGCGCTGAAGGAGATGTTCTCTGTTCACGAAGGCACACTGGATGCGTGCTTCACTGGCTCGCACTACCACACGAGCGAAATCGGCCTGGCTGGAGACCTGTTCAATCTGTATCCCGCTGGCTTGAGCCCTAGAGAAACACTTGCCTGGGTCTACGATGGTGGTGGTATGGAGCTGTGGCAGGAGATGTATGACCGCAAGGGGCTCAACATCCACGTTATGGGTCCATGTGGCTTCAGTTCTGCCGAGACGTTTGGCTGGTTCAGCAAGAAGATGGAGTCCCTGAGCGATTTCAAGGGTCTCAAGTTCCGCACCGCTGGAGTCTGGGGAGAGATGGTAAACGAGATGGGCGGAGCCGTCACCTCATGCCCTGGTGGCGAAATCTACCAGAATATGGAGCGTGGTGTCCTGGATGCATTTGAGTTCAGCACTCCAAGCATCGACTATAGCGTTGGCTTCCACGAGCTAGGTGCCTACCTCCATGGCCCTGGAATCCATGCGCCACAATCGTGCTTCGAGCTCCTGGTCAACAAGGAGCAGTGGAACAAGCTCTCCCCTGATCTACAGGCAATATGCACTCATGCAGCAGAGGCTATGACCGCCCGGGTGTGGGCCTTCAATGACTATCATGATGCGATGGCAATGGAGGACCTCGCTGATTATGGCACCGAGTTCGTCTATCTCCCTGAAGACCTGCAGGAAGAAATCGTCGAAATCGCCAATGCCAAGTATGATGAGATCGCTGCCGAGGACGAGTTCTTTGCCGAGGTCCTGGAGTCTCACCGTGAGTTTGCCATCAAGTACCGTGCCCTGAAGAACTTCATCCAACCCGATCCCAACATCATGACCTGGGGCGAGACCCCAATGTATGGGCGGTAGAACACCCGAGACAAAGGCGCTCCACAGCGGGGCGCCTTTAGCTTCCCTCGAACCCCAAAGAGCAAGCTCTTTGTTTCAGACTGAAAGCTGAGAGGTTTGTATGTAATGAGGGCTCTAAGATTCGCACTGCAGAAGATCGACTTCCTGAGCGAATGGAGCGGGAGGTTGATAAGCTGGCTAATAGTAGCCCTCATCATTGCCATAGCTTACGATACTTCTATGCGCTACCTTTTTAGCGCACCCACAATCTGGGCGTACGATGTCAGCTATATGCTTGGTGGCACAGTCATGCTCATAGGCATGGCCTATGCCAGCCTGCACAAGACACATATCCGGGTTGACATCGTCTACACCCACTTCCCTCCCAAAATGAAGACAATCATCGACGTCGTATTGAACCTGGTTCTCTTCTTCCCCCTCTATGGAGTCCTGTTACAGAAGTCCGTTGCGAGAGCCGTCTGGTCATTCCATAACAAGGAGTTCTCCGAAATAGGCTTTTGGCGACCACTCATGTGGCCATTCAGGTGGATGATTCCTGTGGCTATCACCCTCTTTCTTCTGGCTGGAATAGCCTGGGTCATACGCGACTTGTACCTGCTCAAGAAAGGAGAGGAGCTACGATAGCAATGAGTCCAGAAACCGTCACCATCCTTATGGTGGCTGGCCTACTAATCGGAATCGCCAGCGGCTTCCCTCTGGGTCTTGTCCTGGGTGGAGTGGCAATGGTGGTCGGTCTTGTAGCATGGGGGCCACAGTGCTTCAACATGTTCTACACTCGCCTCTTCGGAGTGATTACCGAATATACCTTTCTGGCAGTACCGCTTTTCATCTTCATGGGGATAATGGTTGAGAGGTCGGGAGTGTCCGACAAGCTTTTCCATGCCCTCCATGTATGGCTGGGCGGATTCAGGGGTGGGCTGGCAATAGCTACTGTCTTGTTTGGAACTGTCCTCGCTGCATGTGTAGGCGTCATTGCCGCCTCGGTGACCATGCTCGGACTGATAGCTCTCCCTCCTATGCTTAACAGAGGATACGCTAAGGAAATATCAACTGGGGCCTGTTGTGCCGGAGGCTCTCTCGGAATCCTTATCCCTCCCAGCATCATGTTGATCCTCTACGGTCCCATGGCCACCATATCAGTCGGCAAGCTGTTCATGGCAGCATTCATACCGGGATTCATCCTCTCTGCTCTCTACTGCACCTACATCGGCGTCCGCTGTTTTCTGAGACCTAAAGAAGGCCCTTCCATTTCAGCAGAGGAAAGGGCGGTTCCATGGGGCCAGAAGATCTATCTGCTGCTCACTTCACTGATCCCGCCTGTCGTCCTCATTCTGGCAGTGCTGGGCAGCATCTTCTTTGGCATAGCATCGCCAACCGAAGCGGCAGGCGTAGGTGCCCTGGCGTCTATTCTGATGGCTGCCGCATATCGTTCTCTAAGCTTCAGGGTGATCAAAGAGACTGCCTACAAGACCATGGGCGTCTTCAGCATGGTCTTCGTCATAGTCCTTGGTGCTTCTTTCTTCACAGGTGTCTTTCTCAGGATGGGCTGTGGCGATGTAGTTGCGAGTATGATCACGACCATGCCCGGTGGAAAATGGGGCTCTTTCCTGCTCATCATGTTTATCATCTTCATACTGGGAATGTTCATTGACTGGATAGGCATCATCATGATTATGATTCCTATCGTGAGTCCAATTGTGATAGAACTGGGCTTTGATCCCCTCTGGTTCGCCATGATGATCATCGTTAATCTGCAGATGTCTTTCATGAGCCCCCCCTTCGCCTACGCCATCTTCTTCCTCAAGGGCGTGACTACACCGGAAATGGGAATAGAGTCAGGCCATATTATCCGTGGTGTTATCCCCTTTATCGGACTGGTGGTAATTGCACTCCTCCTTTTCATCAGATTCCCTCAACTCATCACCTGGCTGCCCAATATGATGATCAAATAGTCTGTCTATTCCGCTAACCTCGTCAGGCGTAGCTATTGCAGGCTACGCCTGATTGCCTTCTCCTAGTAGTTGACTGGACTGGGGATAAATAATAGGATAAGCACGTTGCCTCCAAGACATCAGGAACTCCGTGGGGTGCCAGATTGTCGCTGGAGAAAGGAATTCACATGAAAGTAGCAGCAGTCCAGCTGTCAAGCGGAGCAGACAAGAGAGCCAATATCTCTCGCGCTGTCGAGCTGACCAAGCAAGCGATAGCACAGGGAGCTCAGCTCATCGTTCTGCCAGAGACGTTTGACTACCGTGGAGACTGCGCTGACCAGGACTCCATGTCGGAAGAGATCCCCGGTGAGTCGCTACTGCCCCTGATTGAATTGGCAGGACAGGACGGACTTTGGATTGTGGCCGGAAGTATCCACGAGAAAGATCCGGGTTCCGCCAAACCCTACAATACATCAGTGCTGATAGACAAGCGCGGGAGGATAGCCGCCAAGTACAGGAAAGTCCACCTATTCGACATGTCGATCGGTGACAGGAGCATATCGGAGTCAAGTCGCTACACACCCGGAAAGAAAGGGGTCGTTTCATCGATTGACGGCATCAAGATAGGTCTGAGTATCTGCTACGATCTCCGCTTTCCCGAGCTATATAGAGAATACTCCGCCAACGGCGTGGAGCTGATCACTATCCCATCGTCCTTCACCACACCTACTGGTGAAGCACACTGGGAGGTGCTGGTCAGGGCAAGGGCAATAGAGAACCAGTGTTTTGTCATCGCTCCCAATCAGTCCGGCGTTGGCTCTGGATCAATCCCGACCTATGGCAATAGCATGATTGTGGACCCGTGGGGCAGAGTACTGGCCCGAGCCTCCAACCAGGCTGAGGAAGTGATCTGCGCCGACCTCGATCTTAGCGAACTGAGTCAGGTCAGAGAAAGCCTCCCGGTCCTGCAGCATAGAAGGCTATAGCGACAGCCCCGGGATGCGCTTCAAAAGAAGGGCTCTCTGGTGCCTCACCGATACGATATACATTGAAAACTCGGCCAACTCTTACTACAATTAGGCTTGAGGGCTGCGAAAGGAGGAAAGAAAACCTCGACGCCTCGTGGGAACAGATGAGGGCTGCCAAATACCTGAAGGAACATGAAAGACGATACTCAGACATTTGAACAGGCGGTAGCCAGAGCTGAAATGCTAAGCCTGGCAGCCAAGCAGGCTGCTGACAAATCGAGAAAGGCATCTGGGGAGGCCTTTGACAGGATCGAGCAAATAGGTCAGGCGGCTGCCAAGGACGCAGAGGATGCCCGAAGGGCATCCGAAGAGGCAATGGCGAAGGCTGAAGCGATAAGCCAGACAGCTACGGAGAGCGCTGAGGCCGCGACAAGAGCATCACAGGAGGCGATACGCAAGGCAGACGGAGCCATCAAGGCAGCTACTGAGGCTACTGAAGCATCGGCGAAGAGGTTTGAGGAGGCAGTGAACGAGGTTGAGGCCGTGGTCAACTCCGCCCATGAGGCTGTTGAATCGTCGATGGCCGCGTCCCAGAAAGCCATAGGCAGGGTCGAAAAGACGGGCCAGGCAGCGCAGGAGACCGCTCAGGAGGCCAGAAGGATCTCACAAGAGGCGGCAGGCAAGGCTGAGGAAATCGGCCAGGCAGCCATCGAGGCTGCCAAAGAAGCGAAGAGAGCATCACAGCAAGCCATAAACAGACTTGAGAAAATCAGCCGGGCATCCGAGAAAGCCGCCAGAGAGGCATCAAAGGTATCGCAGGCTGCCGTAAGCAAGGCTGAGATGATCAGCCAGGCATCTGCGGAGTCTGCTGAGGCCTCCGCGAGAGCGTTTGACGAGGCGACCAGCAGAGCTGACCAGGCGAGCAAGTCAGCCACGGAGGCCGCCGAAGCCTCAGCAAGGGCGTTCGAGGAAGCAACCACCAGAGCTGAGGAAATAAGCCGGGCCACCCAGGAAAAGACCAAGACCCTAATCAGGGAGTCTCAGAAAGCAATAAGCGCTGCCGAGGAAGCAGTCAAATCAGCCAGTGGAGCTATGGAGGCATCGACACGAGCCTCTCAAGAGGCCAGGAATAGGGCCGAGGAAGCCAGGAGAACTTCTCAGGAGGCGATAGACAGAGCCGAAGAGATAAGCCAAGCCGCCATGGCTATTGCCGAGGAAGCCAGGAGAGCTTCTCAGGAGGCAACAACCAGAGCACAAGAAACCAGTCAGGCAGCCAAGGAGGCCGTCGCAAGCTCCACCCAGGTACTCAAGAAAACAGCCGAGACATCGATAGGAGCAGCCAAGGAGGCTGTCATAGCGTCCGCGAGGGCACTGCAGGAAGCGATCAACATAAGCGAAGAGACGAATCGGTCCGCCAGGAAAGCGGCAAAAGCATCAATACGGGAATTCCAGAAGGCAGTGAGCGGGGTTCAAAGGCTGGGCAAGGAGGCAGGGGAAGAGGCCACTGCTCTGCCATCGCTTGTGCTGGAAGAGGCCCTGGCCAAATCCGAGGCTGCCGCAGAAACGAAGCCGGCGAAGAAAGGCTCCAAGAAAGACATCCAATCCCGCCTGGATTTCCTGGCTCGCATGTACGCATCCAACAAAGCTACACGTGGAGGGGAGGAAGAGGAGGAGGAGGAGTCAGAAAACGGAGAGGAAGAGGAGGACTAGAAGACGGCGTGGAGGCAAGTGCTCTCCTGGCTATAGGGTCGGCTCTTGTATGCACACAGGCAAAAGGCTAAAATAGAGACTCGCAGAATGAAGGAGGTGTACCGTGCCCGAAGCGGAGCAAGTTTTCATCGCGACTGAGACTGAGGAAGAGACTGAGCAGAAAGGCAAGAAGATCCCCAGGAGAGCAGAGCAAGCTGTTGACTTCCTGGACGAGACGCAACAGCGGGCGGCGGCAGCCTACCTAGCCTATATTGAAGCTGAACGGCAACTGGAAGAGGCCTACAAGGACCAGGAGGGACTGGCAGAGAAGGCCTACGGTGAAGCAGTAGAACAGGCGAGAAAGAGCTGTGAGGAGACTATAGCGCAGGACAGGAAGCTTTACGAAGACACAATAAGCCAAGCAAGACAAGCCTACGAGGAGACAACGGCTCGAGCGCTGAAGACCAGGGAAGAGGCTGAGCGCAAAGCCCGCCAGGTCCACAACCAGACCCTGGAGCGGACATGGATAGTCTTCACCAAAGCTAGAAAATAGCGGAGAGACAAATCAGATTATCTCTCCGATATGTCATTTCCGGGCAACATGTAGGTATTGCCCGGGTGGGTGGCAGATCGGCTATAGCAATACAGGAATATCCTCGAAGGTTTCTTCGAGTTTTCTGCTCTGGTATCCCAAGCCACGCTTGGCCTTCATGACAGAAATCAGGTCGACAGCCTTGCCGAAGTAGTCCGTGATCTTCTTGACATTGCTGATTTCCGAGAGAATTACCGTCACATCCAGCGAATTCTTGCCTCTGGGGTAGTCACCGCTCCGTATCAATGCATCGGGAGCCACGCTTCTGAGATTGTCCCCCAGTTGCTTGATTATCTCCATACGCATTTCCTTGGGCGGCCCAGTGACCAAGAACAATGCTCTCCCGGCATCCTTGGGTTCACAAGTGAGTGACAACTCCCCTATCGCCTCATCCATCGAATGAGCTGCCTTGCTGGTTTCATCCATCTTGTCTCTGAAGTCGCGCTTGGGCCTACACAAAGGCAATCTCCGCGGAAGTCGCGAACTGCCCTGCCCGAGTACCGTCCATCCTGCCAGAGTCTGTATTATATCTCCAGCATCTAGCGTCTTGGCCCCAACATACCTCTTGCTCGTCTCCTCACCGGCACAAAGAAGATTGAAGAACGGCTCAACCGCCCTGGCATTGATGATTGCCATATTGCTTTCTGCCGAGGAGTTCTTCTTGACATACCTCTGGTTATCAATGAGGAATATCGCGTCGGCAACTAGATAGCTGGACTTGAGGCACATAGCCGTATTGTAGACGGTCCTCGTCTCCGTGGTCTCCTCTTGCCTGAAAGGCAGAACAATGACATCGTAGACCGGCTTCCCTACGTAGCGTTCCTTGAGGTATTGAGTCAGCACTGCTATCGATCCGGAACCGGTACCACCGGCGGCAGCAGCGATCACCAGAAACGCATCTGTGTCGTAGAATCGATCCGTGGCCCTCAAGGAGTCTACGATCTTATCGGTCTCTTCTCTGGCTATCTCAGCACCCAGTTCGCTTATCTTGCCTACTCCATGACCGTTGGTCCGCTGACCTCCAATAAGAATCCTATGCTTGTAGTCGGCCTTGATGGTGCGCAACCCGCTCAGATCCGCAACATCCGTGTTCACGGCAAAGGCGTCAGCAAGTATGTCTATCCCCCGCAAAGCGTGAGCCCTCTTGTTTAGTCGTGCAAGCCTATCAGCAATCCGACCGCCACATTGACCTAAACCTATGACCAGTAGCTTCATGTCGTTTATTGTAAACAACGGCCTACGGGCATGTCAACACAAGTACCCGTTTGAGTCATATCCCCCCAGCTACCAGCTACCACTCCGTGCCTCAATCCGCCGTCTCCTCTCCGAAGCCACTACCGCCCCCAGGCCGAAGAGAACCACGGCTACCCCAATGAAGAAGCCCAGATAGGGGATCAGCCTCAACAGCTTGAGAATCACCAGCCCCAAAGCCAGGGCTGCAACCATAAGACCTTTGCTCTCCACATCTCTAGAACGGCCGATAATCAACTTCCCAACGAACAAACCTACAGGTATCTGGGCGAGGTAGACGGCTATGCCCCAGAGAGCCAGGGTAATCAATCCAACAGGTATGCCGATGATTGTGATGCACGTCACTATCGCGGCGATAGGAGTCACAAACAGAATAAGCGCACCCCAACCGGCGCTAGGGCCGGGCCTGCTACGCACAGCCTCGGCGACGGATGCCAGCCATCTTGGAGCGAGCAGTATGGCAACCAGGCCTGCCAGCAAAGCCATCAGGAAGCCGATGAACTTCCACTTCACATCCGAGAGGAAGGCAAACAGAGAAGACCCGGCACCACCCTCCTCTCCCTCAGGCAGCTTGTGGGTCGTCACCCCTCCAATTTCGGCTCCTGACTGAATATCAGCCTTATTTTCGCTGGTGTAGACCAGGTTACCTTGAATATCAGCCGTCGACTCTATCGTCAGAGTCTCGACTTCAAGCTCAATGTCTCCCCGTACTTCACCGCCTATGCTGATGCTCCCACCTCCACCCCTGATGTCACCCCCCACCAGTCCGCCAATGCGCGCATTCCCCGCACCCAGCAGGAGGTCGCCCTTTATTCTGGCTGCCCTCGCGATATCCAACTCGCCGCAACCGACCATCAGGTCACCGTCAACACTGCCGCCAATACTAATGGTCTCGCCTACCGCCCGCACTGCGTGACCAACATCGCCGTAGATGGCGATCGTCCTCCCAGCAGCCATGGTACTGCCGCTGACTTCACCGCCGACGACAATTGTGTTGGCGGCAGCCCAGAGTTCACCATCGACAGTGCCCTCCATGATGACCTTGTTAGCGCCGGCGTAGAGATCATCATCGATAACCTCTTCGCTAGCCACGGTGACCGTCTCCGCCCCGCGGAAGTCAAACGCCAAGGCTGGCACTGCAAAGCAGAACACCAGCAGTGCCGCAACAGATACACCCACCACCCCTCTGAGAATCTGTCTCATAACGCTCATCTCCCTGCAACACCTTGAGCTTGCCAGATGGCATTATCGCCCACGACCATATAACGTTCAAACCTTCCGAAAGTTCATGCATACGCTGGCTTGCTCCAGCGGAGCCAGAGAACGACCACGGTCACCAGCACAGCTACCGTCGCTACGAATAGCTCCAACTGAAGGGTCGAGAAATGACCGGACTGCACGAGTATGACGCCATAGTT
This sequence comes from Chloroflexota bacterium, assembly GCA_030670425.1. Lineage (GTDB taxonomy): Bacteria > Chloroflexota > Dehalococcoidia > GIF9 > AB-539-J10 > JADFUZ01. Next base: position 14,330 of record DAOVBS010000002.1, read on the forward strand.
GATGAGAGCGTGGAGCAGGGAAGCCAGGAGATAGAACAACGACCCTCGTCCTTTGGCCAGTCCATACCCAGCCAGTGCACTGGCAGCGGTGTGGAAACCTACGAGGAAGAATCTCTCCCAGAACCCGGCCAGCGCCAGCAAACCTTCGCCCTCCACCACTGCCCAGGTCCACCCGGACGCAAATATGGCATTGTGTGCCCATTGCGCCTCAAATATGCCAAAGCCCGCCCCGGCCACAGCCCCAACGGCCAGTCCCAGCTTGGGATCCATGAGAAACCACGTCTTGCGCCACCAGTAGATAACCACGGGCAGCAGCTTGGCGCCCTCCTGAACCAGACCACTGAGGAGTATCGCCGGTATTCCGGCAACGAGAAGCCAGTTCACCAGGACCTCCTGACTCCAGAAATGCCTCAATGCTTGCCCAGTCCAGGCTTGCAGCGGAACCTGAACGAAGGCAAGTGCAGCCAGGGTCAGAATGGCGCTGGCGGCGAGAACTGCCCAGAGCCAACCATCCTTGTACAGCGGTGGCCAGTAAGCAGCAAGCCAGACCACGCCGAAGGCCACAGCAAGGCCAATGCCCTCCACGCACGGATTGGCAAACCAGGATGCAAACAGCCCGGTCATCTGTTCCAACATGATGTGCCTCCTACAGCTGTCGGAGAAACGCCTAGAGAATCAAAGGCAGTGCCATTCACAATCATATCATCACCCATCGCCGCCAGAACCGGGGCCAAGAGTGGAATCACAGGTCCTCCTCCGTGATGACCCTGATCCCATTCCTCATCAGCAACGCAGCGGTAACGCCGTCGCCATCGACTTGACTTCCCGAGAAGCTGCCGTCATATATCCAGCCGCAACCACACGACGGGCTTCCTGATTTCCCCACGAACTGGCCGGCCCCGAACAGCCCGGCGATCCTCAGGGTCTCCTCAGCCCCTCTAAGGAACTCCTGAGAGACGTCTCTACCATCTCTATTCCTGACCCTGCACTTCCTGTCAACGACGTCCGCACCTGAGCCTCCCTGGATCTCTTGAGGTGGCCGTGGGGTTCCCAGACCTCCCAGCTGCTCAGGGCATACTGGGATGAGCGTCTCCCGCTTCGAAAGCTCCACGAGCTTCTCGTTCCTGTTCTTGCCTATGCCATCCCAGGTACATCTGACCCCCAGTAGGCAGGCACTTACCAGCCTCATTGAAGCCGTCTACCGCTTCCCATTTGTCCCTGAGTCCCTACAATCTCTCGTCTGCTTCGTACGCCTGGTGACAACCGGTGGAGGAGTTGCTCTGTTCAGGCATATAGGTCAACGGGTCTGATGTACTTCTTCTGGTCGTCATAGGCTACTCTGTATATTTGCACGTCATCGGCGAACTCCCGAACCCAGCCATCAATAGGGAAGTCGTCGGTCTCTTTTATCGAGAGTATGTACTGCACATCGTAGCTCGAGGCAAACTCCCGTATGAGCCGTATGAAGTGCCGCAGATGGTTCTTGTCCAGATTATTGGCCGCCTCATCTATGATGACCGGCAGCCTGAAGTATCTGGCCAGAGCAGTCAGCGCGGCCAGACTGAAAAAGGACCTTTCTGCTCCGCAGGGATGAGTGATCTCCCTACCCTTGTAGATGGTCTTGCTGAGCTGCAAGCTGCCCTTCCCCATTTCGATGCAGGACTTGATCAAGTCCTCGCCTGTCAGTCTTGCATTTATGTCAACTATGATCTCCTGTATCCCGTCCATTACTTCCTGCTCATCGAAAGCATTGTCCAGGATAGCCCCAAGAGCCCGGTCAATCCCATCCACTACCGCAGGCACGCACGCTAGATCCGCATGTTCGGCATCATTGCTCTCCCATTCAGCTCTCCTCTGCTTGGTGAGCTCAGCCCAGACAGCTCTGTGCTGTGGAATATCCTTCTCCATGGCGACAATCTGCGAGAGGAGACCATCCATCTCCCGGGTGCTGAATTCGCCTGCTTGCATGCCCAGATTCTTCACCTTGTCCGAAATGGCGGACTGGTAGTCAGACTTCTTGCGAGATAATAGTTCTCTCACGCCCCGCAGGAATGGCTTCAGGTCTTCTTCAGAGCCTAGCTCCGGCATACCCACATGTTCCTGTGCAAACAAGAGAAGCCTGCTATGTACCTGCTTGACCGCGTTCGAGATGGTCTCCTTCTCTCTCCTCTCATTCTCCGCCAGGGCCGCATCATATCTGCTGATGTGAGCAAGCGAGGAGGCAAACTCGCCTTCAAAGAAAGCTTCTGCTCTACCCTTATCCTCACATATGGTTGTCAAATTCTCTATCCTTCTCCTCAGAATCCGGGCATACTCCCTCTTCTGCTCCTCTGGCGCCTCAGGAATAGGTTCCGGGCTCAGTCTGGTGAAGGCAGCGTCATCATCCATCAGCTTCAATGGGATGAGTCCGTGCACTGACTCTTCGCCATGCTCAGAGCTGATCTTTACCAGGTCAACCTGAACCTTTGGAGCATCGGCCGTGAGTACCTCCATGCCCAACAGTGCCAGCACTTTCTCCTTGTCGCTCTTGATTCTGGCTGGGTTCTCCGTGTTGAGATCGATCATCTCCTCTCCAGCCAGCTTCTGAGCGCTGGAATAGCGGGCCTGTGCCTCCTCCAGTCTCTGGCAGATGCCCTTGGCCTGTCTGTCCAACTCGGCATCATGAAAGTCGTCCGGCAGTCCCGGTACGGGCGCACCCAACTTCGTCTCCCTCAGGGCGGCCATAAGCAAGTCCAGGCTCTCCTTGTCCTCCCGGATTTCCTCCACTCTCTTAAAGCAGCCCCCGAGCCCCATATCCTTCCCCAGCAGCTCTTCCACATCTTCCGCCTCCTGAGCCCGTCTTCTCATGTCACTTATCCACTCTTTGAGTTCTCCCTTTTCCAGGCTATCAATATACCCTCTTAGCCCGTTCGCCACGTCGCCTATCTTCTCAGACGTCCTGCCAGCGTCGTACGTTTCAAACACCTTCAAGTCAACAGGCACTTCGCTCAGTCTCTCCCTCAGCCAAGCCACAAAGGAGTAATAGTCCGTCTGTATCCCTGCGACCCTGACAGCGGCTTCTTCTCTCAGCTGCTGCACGCGCTGCTTGAACCTCTCCGCATACACCTTGGCATTTCCAATTTCCTTGAATAGCTCCCGAACAACAGCGTCTATGTTCTTCTCGTTCAGGTGCTTGAAGCCCATAGCGCTGTCCGGTGCGAACAGGGCATCCAGCAATCCTGCCCGCAGTTCCCTTTTCACAGTCTTGGCAAAATCCAGTTCCCGAAATCCGTCGGCCTCCTTTCTCAGGATTCTGTTGTCATCCCTGTTGCGATCGATTTCTCTCCGGATTTCAAACTGCCTGCCATCGTGCTCGAAGTCCACAGTTATCTTCCCCACACCCTCCGCGGGAGCCATCTCTCTACTGGTCACCAGCTTCAGCTCGTCATAGCCGGAGGCCCTTCTCGACCCGACTACCTTGCTGAGGAAGGCATACCTGAGAGCGTGGATGATATTGGACTTGCCGGCCTTATTTTCACCGTAAACGATGACTGCCTTACCCTCTGGAAACTCAATGGAGCCTTCCAACTCCATTACATTCTCGAAATCGACCCTGGCCAGTTTCATGCTTGCCTCATCGCCTCTTCCAGAGCGGGTCGACTCTGCGCAGAAAGCCATCTGTGTTCTCCGCTGACACCCCATAGTGAGGAACCGCCAGCTCAAGGAGCTTCTGAAAGAGGTATCTTTCCAGGCTGCTGTCCGCCGTTTTGGACAGGTTGTCACTGGTGAACACTTCTTCGAACAGTTCCTGAGCCATGTCTCTATCTGGCCAGGGCAGAGACGTCATCACCTTTGCCTCCAATTCAGCCAGGGACATCACCTTGTCCAGGCCCCTCAGCTCGGCCACTCTCTTCGGCTCCTGTCTTGCCTTGACGTCTATCTCCGCCATAGTAGCTATCTCGGGGTACTTGCCCGTCTCCTTCGTTACAGTCTCTCTGAGGATTACCCCCTGGGCAGACACGAATACCCACAGGTTGTCCCTGTCCTCCCTCTCCATCAAGGCGGAATACACTTCGTTTATTCCGGCAACAACCTCAGCAGGGGTATCTCCCTTGACCTCCACTTTGACCACGCTCTGTATCGGCACGTATCTCTGGAAAGAAACCTGACCGCCATCCACCACCACATAGCCGAAGGGCGAATCCCTGACCTCGGGATTATCCAGATCACCAGGCCACTGGTACTTGACTGTGAAAGCGTTCTTAAGTTCACGCGACGGAACTAGAGCAGGCAGAGAGTACAGATTCGGCAGGTCAAGGGGACTCCGGGCAAAGTGGTGCATGTGACCATTGAAGAGCAGCGAGAACCTCTGGCTCAGCTCGCGGAACAGCTCCTCTTCCAGTCCCGGCACACCTCTCCACGGCAGCGTTTCATGCATGATGAGTATCTCACCTGCTTCGGGGAGTTCACTTTCGGGGATTCTGTAATCTCCCTGCCGATATCGTGTTTCCAGAAAAAAGACGCGATGGTCGCCGATTGCTCTCTCTTCATCTCGCGCAAAATGAAATCCATCTCCCAGATGATCCTCAAGCTCTTTCAACACTGCGGCAGAATCGTGGTTGCCTCTCAAGGCGTAGACTCCATGTCTGGCACACTCAATCAAGCGCCTTAGCTCATTACGAATCTCAGGCCAGTACTTGGCCGCTTCCGAGTCTGCTATCCAGTCGCCTCCTTTTTCTCTCTCGTCAAACATGTCTCCGGCCAGAATAATCGCTTCGGGTTCTTCCGCGACGACCTGACCGATAACCTGGTTGAAGTTCTGAAGTGAGATTTCGCCTCGGGGAGACCTGTAGTTCTCGTCCTTGAAACGCTCGGCCTGCATCAGGAGATGTGCATCGCTCAAGATGGCTATCCTCGACATTTCCTACCTCGGCCAGATTATGGTGACAAGCTACTCCTCAGTATAGCATGCGGAGAGTAGCACCGAGCGAAGCGCAACGGAGCACAGCCAATACCAGTACTGGAAGAGACAACGAGGGTGCTATCCCCGGTCTTTCCAGTTCCACCATCTCAGCAGTTCCGGCTCGTGTTTCTCATTGGATGCGTAGTACACGGCGCAGCGAAACACGTAGAGCACGCAGCGGTCCACATGCCTGCCGTGGCGAGCGCATAGCCTCAGGTAGAGTTCGTCAGGACCCCGAGCCTTCAGGTCCTGAGTCGAACGCAAGCCCAGATCGCGCAAATGCCTAGCGATCTTCTTCCCGACGCCAGGAACTCGCTCCAGTTCTCCCAATCTCGATTGCTCCACAGACTCCGACACCTCAGCCCCTCTCTAGAAACGCCGAAACCAGCCACCCTGGGCTTGCAGCCCTGCACAAGATGACAGGTATGTGAGCTAGACAGGTGGCTCATGGCCTGTCAGGCCCAATACAGGTCTCTACTGGGACCTTGTTCCGACTGCCCTTCTGAGCGCGGCCCTCGCCAGAAGTCTGGTGGAATCCAGTATCGGAAGGACGGAGTCTCCCTGAGTGATCAGCAGCGGTATCTCCGTGCAACCGAGGACAACAGCATCACAGCCGTCGTCTCTCAGCCTGTTGATCACTCCTCTGAAGTAGGACCGCGACTCCGGGGTGAAGAGACCGCAAATTAGTTCATCGAAGATAATGGCATTAATGCGTCCCCTGTACTCCGCTTCAGGAATCCTGTGCTCAATGTCTACCGCAGCGAGCCTGCTGGGATAGACCGGGCCTTCCATCAGGAAGCGCGAGCCCAGAATACCGAGGCGTTTGTAGTTCTGGCGTTTTGCCTCGGCGGCGACCTCCTCAGCGATGTGAAGCCACGGAATTGGTGATTCCTCAATGGCAAGGTCGAAGGCCTGATGGATTGTATTATCGGGACAGATGGCGAAGTCTGCCCCCGCCTCTGCCACTTTGGCCACCGAGGACAACATCAGCTTCGCTACGCTATCCCAGTCCCCTGCCTCGATGTACCGCATGTATTCGTCAAGCGGAGGTGTGTGCATGGTAACTTCAGGATGCGCATATCTTCCTAGCAGAGCTGGCCCTTCGGTGCAGATTGTCCTATAGCAAAGGGCTGCACCCTCGGCGCTACACGCGACTATTCCGATGTGTTCTGCCATTCCTTTCCCTCCTTTCTCAGTACACTCAACTGGCGGCCTGCACCAGCTCTCCTTTGGCAATCATCACCACCCTTCCACCAACAGCCACATCTATGCCCTCCCTCTTATCCTCCGCCTTGGCCAGGAGCAACGAAGGCCGGCCTATCTCGTAGCCTTCCTCAACCCTGATATCGATCTTGTCTCTCCCAAGATAGCCATACTTGACCAGATATCCAGCCAAGCACCCAACTCCACTCCCACAGGCCGGATCCTCTGACACCCCGTAGTAATCAGCGAACATTCGGACATTGAAGTCATTTTCCCGCTTGTAGGCCTCCGGACAGAAAATGAACACCGCCTTGGCTTGTGTGTCTTTGATCAGTTCGAAGTACATCTCCTTGGCTACCTTGGCCCTCTTCACCGCATCCAGGCTCTTCATCGGGACTACGATAAACGGCAGTCCCGTCGACACTTCTTGAACGGGGTATCTATCGCATATCTCTCTCTTGTCGAGGCTCAGCATCCGGGAAATAGGGTCACGGTCAAACGTCTGACCAAAAACTGGAGATGGCTGCTGCATCCACACAGTGTCTATGCGTTCGCCGTCGCGCTCGAACGTGACCCGAATCGGCCCAACCTTTAGATTCAGAGTCATAACCTCGACAGGCTCTTTGATGACCTCCTGCTGCATTACATAGGCCGTCCCCAGCGTAGGGTGGCCAGCAAACGGCACTTCTGCTGCCGGCGTGAAGATACGAACGTCGTAGCCCCCATCCCGCTCCTCATCCGACAATACAAAGGTCGTTTCAGAGAAGTTCATTTCCTTGGCGATTCGCCGCATCTCACCATCGTGAACGTCTCTCGCATTCCTGAAGACCGCGAGCTGGTTGCCGGCATACTTCTCCTCGGCAAATACGTCCACTATGCAGAATCTGAGCTTGTCCATCTCGATTTTCTCCCTCAGTTGTTTCAGCCCCTCCCATTTGACCGATCCTCCCCCCAATTCTATACTATTGGACTCGCACATAGGAAAAAGATCTCACCCGGAGGTACAGGCAATGGCGACAGAAAAGAGCATCGTCTATTTCCCAGAGCCCGGTCCGCATAATGCAGAACAAGTGCTCCGCATTGTCAAAACCAGGGCTGAGGAGCTGGGCATCACCACCATCCTGGTGGCTTCCACAACTGGGGAGACCGCAGTGAAGGCAACAGAGACGTTCCGCAGCATGAGGGTAATTGTGGTGAGCCATTGCGCTGGTTTTCGGGAACCCAATACTCAGGAGTTCAGCGACGAGAACAGACGAAAAACAGAGGGCAACGGTGCCACAGTGCTCACCGCCACCCATGCCTTTGCGGGGCTGAACTGGTCCATGCGCAAGAAATTCAACATGTATCTGTTCGAAGACATAGTGGCCAATACCCTGCGCATCTTCGGGCAAGGCATGAAGGTTGCCTGCGAGATCGCTATCATGGCAGCAGACGCAGGCCTGATACACACCGACGAAGACGTCATCGCCATAGCAGGCACTAGCAGAGGAGCCGATACCGCCCTAGTTCTCAAGCCGGTCAATTCCCAGGACTTCTTTGACCTAAAGGTGAAAGAGATCCTTTGTAAGCCTCACTTCGACTGATGGGCATGCTGTCCGGCTGCGGACTCAGGTCCAGGACAGCACATCCAGCCGACGGCCACGCACTCAGAAGAGGCACGACTGGCAATGGAAGTGACAAGGGTAGCATTCAATTCTGGCAGCCTCTCTCTTGAAGGAATGCTGGCCATACCTGAGGGCACGGGGCCTTTCCCTGCCGTGGTAGTCTGCCATCCCCATCCTCTGTACGGCGGCAACATGGACAACAACATCGTCGATGGGGTCTGCAAGGCGCTTGGCCAACTGCCGCTCATTTCGCTCAGATTCAACTTTCGAGGGGTAGGCAGAAGCGAGGGGCAGTTCGGTCAAGGAGTGGGTGAGCAACAGGATGTTGCCGCAGCCATTTCTTTCGCCAGTACCATAGAGAGAGTGGATCCCGCGGCGATTGGACTGGCTGGCTATTCGGCTGGCGCTGGCTTTGCCATCCCCGTGATACTGGGGGATACCCACATCAAAGCCTTCGCCGCAATCTCGCCTCCGTTGTCAATGTTCGATTTCGAGACTCTCAAGAGATATCCCAAGGCAAAGCTGTTTATCTCTGGAAGCAGAGACAACTTCACACCCGTCAGCCAGTTCCTCCAGTTCTGTCGAAACCTTCCTGAACCCAAGGAGTACGCCACTATTGAAGGGGCCGATCATTTCTGGTGGGGTCACGAAGCTGATGTGGCCGCAAGTGTCGCCACCTTCTTTGCCAAAGCGCTAAAGGGGATGCAGTAGGGTCCGATGCGCCTATTTCTGTCATCGCCGCTCCGATGGCTTGAGCCTGTCATGCTATACTTGTAGCTAGGAACTGGCTATGGAAGACGCTGCGGAAAGGGAAAGGGTAGAACACCTGCGAGAGGCAATCAACTACCACAATCATCGTTATTATGCGCTAGACAGCCCTGAAATCAGCGACGCGGAATACGACCAACTGTTTCACCAACTGAGACAGCTGGAGGTTGAACATCCCGAGCTTGTCACGGTTGATTCGCCTACCCAGAGGATCGGAGCCCCGCCGGTGGAGGCTTTTGGGGTTGTGGACCAC
>DAOVBS010000077.1 GCA_030670425.1 Chloroflexota bacterium
AGTTTCACCTTCCGTCTTTTCGGCAATATGACGGCAGGCCTTATCCTGACAGGGGTGATGATTTTCATCGTCCCTCTGGTGGTTCCTTTCGTGTTCTATGGGCTGGAAGCACTTTTCGGCCTGGTTCAGGCATTGATATTCAGCGGACTGACTCTGGTGTTTGGCTATGCCGCAGTTATGGCGAGCGAATGACAGGGCAAACTCCGGCGAGAGAAAAGGAGGCAAGCAATGGAGATGACAGCAGAGGTGGCCAAGTTCCTCGGGTTGGGTCTTTTTGTTAGCATTGGGACTCTTGGCCCGGCTTTTGCCATTGGCTGGATCGGCAAGACGGCTATGGAGGCGCTGGGCCGCAATCCTGAGGCGAGAGGGGCGATAATGACCAACATGATCCTGTCTATCGCCTTTGCCGAAGCGGTGGCTATCTATGTCTTCGTCATAGCTATTCTGCTCATCCTTGTGGTCTAGTCGGACCTGGGGGAAGGTGATTATATCATGGGTATAGGGCTGGACCTGGCCACCTTTATCGGGCAGCTTGTGAGCTTCCTTATCCTGCTCGGCCTGCTTGTCCGTTTTGGCTACCGGCCGGTGCGGAAGGTGCTGAAAGAACGTTCAGACAGGATACGGGAGGGCCTGGAGCAGGCCGAGGCTACCGGAAGGGAGTACGAGCGTGCTCAGGCGGAGGCGGAGACACAGATCAACAAGGCGCGGGAGGAAGCCCGACTCATCATGGCGGAAGCGGGGGAGGCTAGGGATAAGCTCATGGAGGAGGCCAGGAGCGAGGCCAGGCAGGAAGCGCGGGCCATGATTGAGCGGACCAGGGCAGAACTGGAACAGGAACGGAGAGAGATGATTGCTGACCTGCGCCGCGAGTTTGCTGACGCAGCTATTCTAGCCGCTGGAAAGGTCATTGGCGAATCTCTGGATAGAGAAAAGCACCGGCGAATCATCGAGCAAGCCCTGGAGGAAAGCGGTTCTCTCAAGGAAACCGGAGGTTGACTGATGCCCAAGGCTACATCCAGCGAATTCTACGCTAGGACTGTTTTTCTAGAGGCGTCTTTGCAGAGGAGCCAACTGGAGAAGTTCCGGCTTGACTTGAGGAGGATAGCTGGCATCGCCGCAGATGCCGAGCTTATGTCTTCGCTGAGAGACCCGGAGCTGCCTCTAGATGCCAGGAAGGGTCTGCTGGAGGAGCGGCTGGGAGACGTCAGCGACACGGTTCTGAACCTGGTGTCCCTGCTGGCAGGCAGGGACAAGGTGAAGATCGCCCCCGAAATCTCACAGGAATATGACAGGTTGCTGGATGCCCACTATGGTATCGAGCACGCCGAAGTTGTCAGTGCAGTGCCTCTGGACGAACGCGACAGGGAGAAGGTCTCCAGCCGACTTGAGCAGATAACCGGGCGCAGATTCGCCATTGATGCTGAAGTCGACCCCGACATACTTGGAGGATTGATAATAAAGATCGGCGACACGCTCATAGATCGCAGCCTGCGCGGCAGCTTGGAAGCCTTGAGGAGAGACCTGACGGCAGCGTTGCCAGAGAGCAGGAGTTGAAGTGGCCACCACGGGCAAAGACATCGCCGCGTCAATAAGGGAGAGGATCGAGGAATTCACCCCCGCCGAGGCAGTGGCCAACGTAGGTGTGGTGGCGGAGGTGGGGGACGGCATTGCCCGCATTCGGGGCCTTGGCGCGGCAGGATACGGCGAGCTGCTGCAGTTCCCGCAGGGCACTCTGGGGCTGGCACTGAATCTGGAGGAAGACTACGTCGGTGCGGTGATCCTTGGCGACTTCAGCCAGATTGGAGAGGGAGACGCAGTGCGGTCGGTGGGGAGGGCCCTCGAAGTCCCGGTGGGTGAGGCTCTTCTTGGCAGAGTGGTTGATCCTTTGGGGCGCCCGCTCGATGGCAAAGGGCCTGTCAGGTCCGCAAAGGGCCGCCCGGTGGAGAGGATGGCGCCAGATGTCACTTCCAGGAGGCCGGTGGACACGCCAGTACACACGGGAATAAAGGCCATAGACAGCATGATTCCTATCGGACGGGGGCAGCGCGAGCTAATCATTGGCGACCGCTCCACCGGGAAGTCAGCCATAGCTGTCGATTCCATCATTGCTCAGAAGGATAGTGACCTTGTCTGCATCTACGTGGCTATTGGCCAGAAGACGTCAAGGGTAGCCCAGGTGGTTGCGACTCTCGAGGAACATGGAGCCATGGAGCATACCGCTGTAGTGGTGGCGGGTGCCTCTGATCCCGCGCCGTTGCAGTACATCGCTCCGTACGCTGGCTGTGCTATGGGTGAGGAGTTTATGGAGCAGGGCAGAGATGCTCTGGTCGTCTACGATGACCTTTCCAGGCATGCTTGGGCCTATCGCCAGCTTTCCTTGCTGCTTCGCCGCCCCCCAGGCAGGGAAGCCTATCCCGGGGACATCTTCTATCTGCATAGCCGGCTTCTGGAGAGAACAGCCAAGCTGGTTCCTGAACAGGGCGGTGGTTCACTTACCGCTCTACCCATTGTTGAGACCCAGGCGGGAGACATATCGGCCTACATCCCGACAAACGTGATTTCCATTAGCGATGGGCAGATCTACCTGGAGACAGACTTGTTCAACGCTGGAATCCGGCCGGCGATAAACATAGGGTTGTCGGTCTCACGCGTGGGGGGGTCTGCTCAGAGGAAAGCTATGAGGCAGGTAGCCAGCAGGTTGCGACTGGAACTGGCCCAGTTCCATGAGCTTCAGGCTTTTGCGCAGCTTGGAGCTGCCGACCTGGACAAGGCTACCAGGGGGCAACTGGAGCGAGGCAGGCGTATCACGGAAATATTGAAGCAGGGCCAGTACTCTCCCGCATCATTGGGAAAAGAGGTAATGATACTCTATGCTGTGACGAATGGATACCTGGATGATGTACCTGTAACTAAATGCGTGGCCTGGGAAGCGGAATTCTGCAGATTTGCTGACACCAGCCACCCTGAGCTGGAAAAGCGAATCAATGATGAGAAGGAAATAAGTCCGAAGACCGAGGAAGCTCTGAGGTCTGTGATACTACAGTTCAAGGCTGGGAGATCCTACTAGGGGTGAGATGGCGAACACCAGGACTCTCCGTCGGCGCATACGCAGCATCCAGGACACCGGCAAGATCTGCAAGGCGATGGAGATGATTGCCACCGCCAGGATGAGGAGGGCGCAGCGGCAGGCAATGGTGGGGCGGCCGTATGCTGAGAAGATGGGCCAGGTGATTGCTGATCTGGCGGCGGAGCATCGTATCAGGGGAATACATCCGTTGTTGCAGAAACGGGATGTGGGGAAGATCGGTATAGTCCATATGACCACTGACCGGGGGCTATGCGGTGAACTGAATGCCAGCCTGAATCATTTCGTCGCCAGGTTCATCTCGGAACAGAAGGTACCAGTTTCTCTCATCACTGTGGGCCAAAGGGGACGGACTTTCATGCTCCACCTGGGCTACGACATTCGAGCTGAGTTCTCGGGAATCAGCGATCGGCCCACTTTGCAGGAAACCATGTCTATCTCACGAGTTATAATTGATGACTACACCAGCGGTGACGTTGACCTGGTGTACCTTGCCTATCCCCGTTTCATCAACACCGTCGTCCAGCAACCCGC
>DAOVBS010000072.1 GCA_030670425.1 Chloroflexota bacterium
TATGCCCCCTTGCCAGGTGGCTTCGTCCACGTTGAATTCAACGATATAGAAGCGATTAAGGAGGCTGCCACAGCCCAGACTTGCGCTGTAATGCTAGAACCCATACAGGGTGAAGGTGGGGTCAACATTCCCAGCCCGGACTACCTTGAGAAAGTGCAATACTGGTGCCGTCAGAATGGAATTCTGTTAATTCTTGATGAAATCCAGACGGGCATTGGTCGAACAGGAACCCTCTTCGCCTACCAACAACACAACGTTGAGCCAGACATTATGACCCTGGCCAAGGGGCTGGCGAGCGGTGTCCCTATTGGCGCTTTCTTGGCCAAAGAGCAGGCCTCCGTCTTCAGCCCTGGTGACCATGGGTCTACCTTTGGTGGTAACCCTCTGGCCTGCGCCGCCGCATACGCCACAGTAAAGTACATCATTGATCAAAACATACCCGGGAAAGTGAAACAGCTGGGCCAGTACTTCATGGTCAGACTGAAAGGCCTGCAGCGGCAATTTGAGTTCATCTCTGAGGTGAGAGGTCGAGGGCTCCTCATAGCCCTCGAGTTCCACAGCGAGATCGCCCAGGAGATAGCTATGGCTTGCCTGGAAAAGGGGCTGCTGGTCAACACGGTAAAGCCGAATGCCCTCCGATTCATGCCGCCTCTCACCATTACCGAACGGGAGGTGGACCAGGCAATCGGCATTCTGGAAGATGCCCTGGGCCGAGAAAGCGAGGAGGTAGAATGTCGCACAAAGTAGTCCTGGCATACAGCGGAGGGCTGGACACCTCGGTAGCAATAAAGTGGCTCAAGGAGAAGTACAGTCTGGATGTCATCGCCTTCACAGCAGACATCGGCAATGTTCCTGAGCTCTCTGCTATCAGGCAGAAAGCTCTCGATTTGGGAGCCATAAAAGCAGTGGTGATTGATGCCAAGGAGACTTTCGTTGATTCATACGTGTTTCCCGCTCTTCAAGCTGACGCTATCTACGAAGGCCAGTATCCCTTGGCCACAGCCCTGGGACGTCCGCTTATCGCCAAGCTTCTGGTGGAGATAGCCAGCAAGGAAGGTGCCGTTGCAGTAGCACACGGCTGCACCGGCAAGGGTAACGACCAAGTACGGATGGACGTCAGTGTGGCGGCTCTGGCTCCCAATCTCAAGGTGATAGCCCCGGCCAGGGAATGGAACATGACTCGAGAGCAGACAATAACCTATGCCCAAGACCAGCACATTCCCATTCCCATCACCAAGGCCAGCCCGTACTCTATCGACGAGAACCTATGGGGCAGATCCATCGAATGCGGTCCACTGGAGGATCCCTGGAACGAGCCGCCCAAGGATACGTTTGCATGGACAAGAGCTGTTGAGGACACGCCAAACGAGCCGTCATATCTAGAGATTGAATTCGCCGGGGGCGTGCCAACAGGCCTCAACGGCGAACCCCTTGCGGGCCCGAGACTTATTCAGAAGACTCACGAGCTGGCCGGCAAACATGGAGTGGGCAGGATCGACCATGTCGAAAACAGGCTGGTGGGCATCAAGTCCAGGGAAATCTATGAGGCACCGGCAGCCATTGTGCTTCTGAAAGCTCACAAAGCCCTGGAAGGTCTCGTCCTGACAAAGCAACAGCTCCGGTTTAAGGACAAAGTGGCTGCCGAGTATGCTGACCTTATCTACAACGGGCTATGGTTCAGCGGCCTGCGCCAAGACCTAGCCGCCTACGTAGCGAGTTCTCAAAGGTATGTGACCGGCACCGTGAGGGCCAAGCTTTTCAAAGGAAACTGCCAGATCGTGGGCAGAAAATCCCCCTGTTCCCTCTACGACTACAGTCTGGCTACTTATGATCAAGGGGATGTCTTCGACCAGACCGCTGCGCCTGGCTTCATCCACCTCTGGGGACTGCCAGTCAAGATCCAGGCTCGCGCCCAATCGCTATTCCGCGGACAAGACTGATGCTACAAGACAAACCCGACTTGGTGAAAAAGTACCTTGCCTCCATTCCTTTCGACAGGCGACTATACCGCGAGGACATAAGGGGCAGCATTGCCCATGCAAGGATGCTAGGGGCGCGGGGCATAATCACTGAGAGCGACGCCGACATCATAATAAAGGGCCTCAAGTCAATTCAAGAGGAGATCGAGCAAGGCGACTTCCAATTCAGAGCTGACCTTGAAGACATACACCTGAATATCGAATCAAGGCTGTTTGAGAAAGTCGGTGACGTAGCCGGCAGGCTTCACACTGCCCGCTCAAGAAATGACCAAATCGCTTCAGACATGAGGCTCTTCCTCAAGAAGGAGACAGAGGAAACCATTAAGACATTGAAGAAGCTGCAATCCTCGCTGGTAGAACTGGCTTCGCAGAACAAGGACGTCATCATACCGGGCTATACGCATTTGCAGCAGGCCCAACCGATCCTGCTCGCACATCACCTGCTGGCCTATTTTGAGATGTTTCAACGCGACATTGAGAGATTTCGTAGCTGTCTGACGCGGACTGACGTGTCGCCTCTGGGCAGCGGGGCTTTGGCTGGCACAGCCTATGCTATAGATCCCAACTTGGTAGCCCAGGAACTGGGCTTCAGCAAAGTCGCCACAAACAGCCTCGACGCCGTGTCTGACAGAGATTTCGTCATAGAGTACGAGGCCTGCGCCGCCCTGACTGCAATGCACCTGTCCCGACTGGCAGAAGAGATAGTCCTGTGGGCATCTGATGAGTTTCGCTTCATACGAATTGATGAAGCCTTCGCCTCGGGCAGCAGCATTATGCCTCAGAAGAGAAACCCTGACGTCGCCGAACTGGCCAGGGGGAAGACGGGGCGAGTGTACGGCAACCTCGTGGCTACCCTGACCACCATGAAAGCTTTGCCCTTGGCTTACAACCGAGATATGCAAGAGGATAAGGAGAGACTGTTCGATACCGTAGACACGCTGCGCTCCAGCCTGCAAGTATTCGCTCAAATGATAAGAACAGTCAAGGTGGATGCCGAGCGTACTCGTGACGCTATTAGGAAAGACTATATCCTGGCAACTGATTTGGCCGACTATCTGGTGAAGAAGGGCTTGCCGTTTCGGGAGGCACACGGCGTCATAGCCAAGCTTGCCGGGTACGCCATCGCCAAGGAGCAGAGCTTCCACGACCTCAGCTTGAATGAATACCGTGGTTTCTCTCCACTGTTTGCAGAGGATGTATACGCCATTACGCTGGAATCCTCGGTGGCTTCGCGAAATACCACCGGTGCCACATCGCCAGAGCAGGTGGAACTAGCCCTGACAAGAGCAAACGAACTGATAGCAAAGATCCTGTGAACGAGCCGATCAAGCTAGCACCATCCATTCTATCTGCTGACTTCGCTCGCCTGGGTGAGCAAGTGGCAGAAGCGACAGCAGCAGGAGCTGACTACATTCACATAGACATCATGGACGGCCGTTTTGTGCCCAATATCAGTATCGGCGCCCCAGCAATAGCCGCCATCCGTCCCTGGACTCACCTGCCTTTGGACGTCCACCTGATGATAGAGCAACCGGAACGGTACATCTCCGACTTCGCCAGGTCTGGCGCTACCATCATCTCCGTTCACGTGGAGACCTGCCCCCACATCCATCGCACCATCCACTCGATCAAAGAGCTTGGCGTGAGAGCCGGAGTAGTCCTGAATCCAGCTACCCCTCTGAGCACCCTGGAAGAGATTCTGCCTCAAGTTGATATGGTCCTTCTGATGAGCGTGGACCCGGGGTTTGGAGGTCAGGCCTTCATTCCCGAGACAACCCGGAAGGTGGCCCGCTTGCGCCGGATCCTGGACGAGAACGCTCTCGATGCGGAACTCGAGGTTGATGGAGGGATCACCATCGATAACGCGCCCGA
>DAOVBS010000069.1 GCA_030670425.1 Chloroflexota bacterium
TGCTGGCAATTCAGTTCTCCTGATTCTGTCATTGCTTTGCCTGGTGTTCCTGTTGTGCTTCCTGTATGCTGCCGGCTGCACTCTGTTGCATACGCTGGTTGGCAGGACAGACGGGCCTGTGGCTTGGTTTTTCCCCGCCACTCGCCACTTTGACTCCCTAATAGTACGGTTTGGTGACTTACTGCTGTCTGGCATTTATGCGAAGCCGTCGCACGAGAGCGTTGTGACTCGGGCAGGTGGTTTCACCAGAGCTATCATACGGAGTACTAGAGGCTTCCCGCACGGTCAGGGACGGCTGGATCCAGCAGAGACCATAGCAAGAATTGAGGGAATACTCGCTGAATATGAAGCAGGCCTGAGCAGCGAACAGAGAGGAAAACTCGCGAGATTGCGGGGAATTGTACAGGAATTGGGAGATACGCATTCCTGAATGTCTGCCTGTGGTGGGAGTAGAGAGCAGGCTCCGTCAGCAGACAGCGCATTGGGGGGCGCAGTATACCGAGCTAGGCACCGGCGGAAGGAGGTATTCGTGCCAGAGAAGAAGCTGGGATTCATAGGTCTGGGCATAATGGGAAGGCCCATGTGCCGGAATCTGATTGACGCTGGCTATCCGGTGACTGTGTGGAATCGCAGCCAGCCCGGTATCGATGAATGTGCTGGATACGGGGCGGTGGCTGAGAGCTCGGCTAGAGCTGTTGCGGAGAGGTCTGAAGTGGTGATAACGATGGTGACGGACTCGTCAGATGTGTGGGAGGTTGTGCTTGGGCCAGGCGGGGTGCTGGACGGTGCTCACCCGGGGATGATTTTGATTGACATGACGACGATGTCGCCGAAGGTGACAAAGGAGATCGCGCGCAAGCTGAATGAAAAAGGGGTCATGATGCTCGACGCCCCTGTCAGTGGAGGCGATAGGGGAGCCAGAGAAGGCATTCTATCTATTATGGTCGGTGGCCCGGCAGAGGTGTTTCAGCAATGTGTGCCGATTCTTGAGGTACTTGGGAGGAATATCATCCATATTGGTGAAGCGAACGGTGCAGGGCAAAGCACAAAGCTGTGTAATCAGGTAGTCGGTGCCCTTAATGTCCTCGCCGTATGTGAGGGATTCACACTGGCGGCGAAGTCAAAACTGGATATGGAGAAGATGCTCTCTGCGGTCAAAGCTGGAGCGGCAGGATCCTGGCAACTCGATGATCTTGGACCGAAGATCCTGGCGAGGAACTGGGAGCCTGGATTCATGGTCAAGACAGCCCAGAAGGACCTGCGCTTGGTGATGGAAGCTGCTGGAGACCTCGGAATATGCCTGCCCGGGGTCGCCTTGGTGCACCAGCTTCATCATGCGGCTGAGGCTGAAGGCCTTGGTGAGAAGGGCACACAGGCGCTAATCCGTGCCTTGGAAAAGCTGGCCAATGTTGAGGTGAGGAAGTAGTCTGCAGAGAGAGCGGATGGGAAATCCGTAGCTAGAAAGGAGGAGAAGAATGGCGAACCTGGGATTTGTTGGTCTGGGGATAATGGGCAAACCGATGGCCGGTAATCTGCTGGCGGCCGGTCATAAGGTTCACGTCTACGACCTGCTACGGGAACCAACCAAGGAACTGGCGACGAAGGGTGCAGTAGCCTGTAGCAGTAGCCGGGAAGTAGCGCAGAAGTCCGATATCATCTTCGTCATAGTACAGGACACTCCAGATGCGGAGGCCGTTCTGTTTGGGAAAGACGGTGTTGCAGAGGGAGTCAGGCAGGGTTGTGTTGTGGTAGATATGAGCTCTATCTCACCCATTGCCACGAAGGAGTTCGCCAGGAGGCTTGCTGCCTTGGGTGTAGAGATGCTTGACGCCCCAGTTTCCGGTGGGCAGGTGGGGGCCGAAAACGCCAGTCTTTCCATTATGGTGGGAGGTCAACCAGGAGTGTTCGCTCAGATCAAACCCTACTTTGAGCTAATGGGGAAGAACATCGTCCACGTTGGTGGCAACGGAGATGGTCAAACCTGCAAAGTAGCCAACCAGATTGTGGTTGGCCTGACGATTGAAGCAGTGGCCGAGGCGCTTCTGTTTGCCTCCAAGGCGGGGGCCGACCCGGCGAAGGTGAGGGAAGCCCTGCTTGGAGGATTCGCCCAGAGCCGCATCCTGGAATTGCATGGCGAGCGGATGCTCAAGCGTAGTTTTGATCCGGGTTTTCGTATCCGGTTGCAGCAGAAAGATCTGAACCTGGCCCTGCAAGCAGCACGTAGCCTGGGCTTGAGCTTGCCCAATACTTCTACAGCGCAGGAGCTATTCAATGCAGTTGCGGCAGAAGGGGGTAGTGATCTGGATCATTCTGCCTTGGTGCTGGCGCTGGAAAAGCTGGCCAATCACAGGGTCAGTGGCTAGGTGGGTTGGAAGGGATGGTAGTGGCCGAATGGAGATATTGCCAGCAAAGCAATGGGCAATATCATTCGTCTAGTGATGTGACTACAAAGGAGGAATGGAACAGTGGCGGTGTACGCTGAAGATATGATGGTGGACAAGAAGGAGCAACTGGAGAAGATCGAAGGCGTTTGTCTACCGGATGAGACTATCCGAGCCGTCTTCGATTTGAAAGGGAGGGGCACGGGATTCCTGGGCATCACCGACAAGCGAATCATCTACTACGATAGGGCGTTTCTCAAGAGCAAGAAGGCGCTCGTCAGCATACCTCATGATCGGATTACCTCTGTGGCCAGTGAGGACCACAAAGGATTTCTGATAAGAAGCGGCTTTCTTGTTAGCGATACTCTTACCATTCAGCCTATGGGACTTGAGCCCAAGACCTTTGAATTCAGGGGTGGAGAGAAGGCCCACCAGGCTCACAACATCATTATGGAGCACTTGCTGAAATAAGAGGGGTTGACAAGGGCCAGAAGGTGCCCATAGAATAGCCAAGGTCACTGAAGCAGCCTAGCGGCCTGCCAGCCCAGGCGCTGGTGGAGTAACGGAAGGAGGATTCTACAGGGATGGGGAAAGAATATACTTGACCAGAGTGACTTGTGTTTTTCGGCGACACCACGACTATCAACCTTTTCTGAGTTAACCAAAATACCATGCGATCCTGAGCCTACCGCACTCCTACCAATTCACGTTTCCCATATCCAGAGCTCTCTACAAGATTCCCGTAGATGTCCACGCCGCAGAACCATCCGAAATGGAGAAATCTAGGTGAGAAAGGAGGTAGCACATATGAACAAAAGGGGGAAACTAGGTATGAAGATCCTTATGGTTTGTCTTGGACTGTTGCTTATCCCATTATCGTTCGCCGCTTGCGCTGAGGGAGGGGAGGAACCGATCAAGTTAGCTGACCCCGGGTGGGATAGCCTTCACGTGCATAACTCAATCTTCAGCTTCATCGCCGAACACGGCTACGGTTATCCTCCCTGCGAAATCATCCCCGGTAGCTCACCCGTCGTGCTGGTGGGTGTTGCCGAGGGAGATATCGACCTACTGATGGAAACCTGGTCAGAGAACTACGGGGACGCCTATACCGACCGTGTTGACTCGGGCGAGATCGTTGAGCTGGGTCTTAACTTCGACGACAACTACCAGGGCTGGCTGGTGCCAACCTACATGATAGAGGGTGACCCCGAGCGTGGCATAGAGGCCACGGCTCCCGACCTGAAGTCGGTTTTCGATCTGCCCGAATACTGGGAGCTATTTAAAGACCCAGAGGAGCCGACCAAGGGACGCTTTCACAACTCCGTTCCTGGCTGGGAGTGCACAGAGCACAATACCATCAAACTGGAAACCTATGAACTCGACGAATACTACAACGATTTCCTCTGCGGCTCGGATGTGGCCCTTTCCGGCTCAATGGTCGCCGCCTATGAGAAAGGCGAGGCGTGGTTGGGCTACTACTGGGCTCCTACGTGGCTCCTGGGCATGTATGACATGACTCTGCTCGAAGAGCCCCCATTTGACCCGGAATTGTGGGAGCAGGACAGAGGCTGCGCCTATCAGGCTGTTCGCTGCACGATTATGGCTCACCC
>DAOVBS010000017.1 GCA_030670425.1 Chloroflexota bacterium
TCGTGAGATATGCCCTTTCTCCTCAGCAGGTCGCTTAGCTCGTCTGATTTCTCAATGGAGGTTGTACCCACGAGAGCTGGCCTTCCCTGGCTATGCAGAGTCTCGATCTCCCTGACCACAGCGGCGAATTTCGACCGCTCATCTTTGTAGACCCGGTCCGTCTGCTCAGCCCTGGCCAACGGCTTGTTCGTGGGGATGACCACCACCTCCAGACCATAGATTTTGTGAAACTCCTCGGCTTCAGTAGCAGCAGTACCAGTCATGCCAGCCAGCTTCTTATACGTGCGGAAGTAGTTCTGGAAGGTAATGGTAGCCAAGGTAACACTTTCTCGCTGGATCTTCACCTGCTCCTTGGCCTCAATGGCCTGATGCAGCCCATCCGAGTACCTGCGGCCAAACATCAATCTGCCGGTGAACTCATCAACGATGATAACCTGCCCGTTCTTCACTACATAGTCGCGGTCTCGCTTGAACAAGGCGTGGGCCTTTAGTGCGTTTTCCAAATACTGGGTGAGGAAGTAGTTGGATGGGTCGTAGAGGCTGGCCGCTTTGAGCAGGCCATCCCGCTTCAGCATCTCCTCTATCTTGGTAATGCCAACATCGTCGGTAAGGTGGGCCGTCCGGGTGCGTTCATCGATAGAGTAGTCCTCATCTCTCTTGAGCCGCGAGACCAGACGGGCGAAGATATAGTATTTCTCCGTTGCCTCCTCGGCAGGGCCACTTATGATCAACGGAGTGCGCGCTTCGTCGATGAGGATGTTATCCACCTCGTCAACGATGGCATAATTCAACGTCCGCTGCACACATTGAGACAGGTCCAGAACCATGTTGTCTCTGAGATAATCAAAGCCGAACTCGTTATTGGTGCCGTAGGTGATGTCTGCTTCGTATGCTTCGCGGCGAGAGACAGGTCGAAGGAACCTCCATTTCTCGTCTCCCGATTCATATCCAGGGTCATAGATGTAGGATGGCGCAGCTACACCTGAGGCCTGTCGTGCTGTAATACATGCCACCTGCACGCCCAGAGCGTGATAAATACAACCCATCCAGTGGCAATCACGTTTGGCCAGGTAATCGTTGACCGTCACTAGATGACACCCTTCCCCGGCAAGGGCATTGAGGTAGAGAGGCAGGGTAGCTACCAGAGTCTTCCCCTCACCTGTTTTCATCTCAGCTATCTTGCCCTGATGAAGCGCAATCCCACCCATCAACTGCACATCGAAGTGCCTCTGCTGAATGGTTCGCTTGGCAGCCTCCCGCACGGCAGCATACGCTTCGGGCAGGAGTCCGTCCGGGGTTTCACCGCCGTTTAGCCTGGCCTTGAATTCGTCGTTCTTGGCCCGTAGTCCAGCATCATCAAGCTTCTCAAATTGGGGTTCTAGTGAGTTTATGTGGGAGACCACAGGCTGAAAGCGCTTTAGCTCTTTCTCGTTGGAATCAACTAGGCCGCCCAGCCACTTGAGCATTCTCATTCAAACATTGCGCCCACCGAAAGCCCGGTGTGGATGCGGTGGATAGCCTCACCGAGGAGAGACGCTATCGATAGAACAGTGATCTTATCCAGTTTCCTATTGTCAACGACGGGTATGGTGTCGGTGACCACTACTTCCTTCACCGGACTGGATGCTATCCTCTGCACCGCCTGTCCAGAGAACACAGGGTGAGTGCAACAGGAGTAGACCTCTGTGGCCCCACGCTCGATAAGGGTATTTACCACGCTAACCAATGAGCTGGCCGTATCAATCTCATCATCTACTGTCAGGGCACTCATGCCATCAACCTCCCCTATCACGTTGAGTGCTTCGCTAGCGTCATTGTTTCCCAGGCGTCTCTTTTCAATAATGGCTAGCGACGCACCTAGATTTGCGGCTACATCGCGAGCGCGCTTCGATATGCCGATGTCCACAGCTACTACCACTAGGTCATGAAGGGCTTTCCGCGCGAAGTATTGGCTGAGCATTGAGACGGCGGTTAGTTCATCAACCGGGATAGTGAAGAAGCCCTGAATCTGCGGGGCGTGCAGGTCCACCGTCAGCAGTCTGTTGGCTCCGGCAGTGCTCATTAGGTCAGCAACCAAGCGAGCCGTAATCGGAACTCTAGGCTGATCCTTCTTGTCGGTACGCCCGTAGCCATAGTATGGAACAACAGCAGTAATCCTTCCAGCCGAAGCCCGCTTGAAGGCATCAATCATGATAAGAAGCTCCACCAGACTCTTGTTCACAGGCGAACAGATGGGCTGAATAACAAACACGTCCCGCTGACGGACGTTCTCCAGGATGCGAACAAATATATTCTCGTTGCTGAATTCAAACACCTCGCTCTTGCCCACGGGGACGCCTAGATAGTCACAGACAGACTTCGCTAGGGCTGGATGAGCATTACCGGTGAAGACTTTGAGTTCCTCCATCGCTGCCTACCCCCTTCTAAATATGAACTGTCCAAGCCAAATTATAGCACGGAGCAAGTTACGCTTCTTAATGTCCGCAGCAACCTGTCGGCAATGGGCACCTCACCCGGAGGTTGTCACGCCGGCTCAGAGAGACGCGGTGTTCTGATCACCAGACTGCACGCCGCACCGAGAAGAAGTGCCATAGCAGCTATGGTGATGGCGATGTCATAGCTTCCGGTAATGTCAGAAACGTAACCACCCAACAGCGAGCCAACCGCTCCGCCAATGCCAGGAGCCAGGAGTATGGCCCCAAAAATGGCCCCGACCTGTCTTGTGCCAAACCAGTCTGCCGTTATCGCCGGGAACAACGGGACACAACTGCCGTAGAAGAATCCAAAGCACCCCGAGAAAAGATATAACTCCCATGGCTCCCTGGTCTTCAGCAGCCACAGCATCATTACCGCCAGCACAAGATACGCAATCAGGAAAGTCTTCCTTCTGCCAATCCTGTCTGATGCATGTCCCATTACCACCCTGCCCACTGCGCTGCTAATTCCTATGAGGCCGATGAGAGTAGCGGCAAGCATCGGCGTGATACCGAAGCCAGTGACGTAAGCCTTCAGGTGAACCATCAGCATCTGCACCGCACAGTTGAAGACGGCAAACATCACGAACAGCAGCCAAAACGCCCTAGTCTTGATGGCCTGGGAGAGCGCAAAATCAAGCGGCACCAACGGGTCGTGAGAGCTACGCTCCTCTGACATCGCACCCACCCCGTCAGGAAGCAGCCCTTTCTCTGCCGGATCCAGCCGCATTAGCCTTGAGATTGGAAGACCTATGGCGATCAAGACCGCCGCGATCACCAAATACGAAGTGCGCCACTCAAGTCTTGAGATGAGGAATTGTGCACAAGGCGCCATGGCCATTGTGCCCAATCCTATGCCGGCTACAGCAATCCCCAATGCCATTCCCCTTTTCTTGACAAACCAGCGCGACACGGTGGCGGTGATAGGTGCAAAGCAGAATCCACACCCTGTCCCGATGACAATCCCGTAGACAGCATAAAGCTGCCACGATGCATTAATAGTAGCCATCAGAGCATAGCCAGCAGCCAAGACGGTGACACTCACGCCAAGCGTTGTCCGCGGCCCATATCTATCATTGAGCCCACCCGCCACTAGATAGCAGGCGCTATGCCACAGCATGAACAGGGAATACGCCCCAGACACCGCGGTTCTGCTCCAACCCAGATCATTGCACAACTCGGTGAAGAAGACTCCATAGGAATACTGAAAACCCCATACCAAGAGCAGGATAGCGCAGCCGCTTCCTACTACTACCCAGCCGTAAAAGAGCCTTGTGTTAGATTCGTTAGCCATATCGATATTGCACTGTAGGGACGAGACAAAAACGTTGCCTGTGTCAGAGCGCGCTCTTGAGAGCGGAGAGGTATCTCCCCCAGAAAAGACCCACTAGACCAGCCCGGGTATGGGGAAGCGGTGGCAGATTTCCTTTACTTCCATCTGCACCTGTCGCCCGACATGCAGATCGCCAGGATGAGCGAGCATCTTGACTATCAAGGAGGCAACCCGTTTCATCTCCGCCGTGCCGAAGCCCCTTGTGGTTACCGCCGGCGTGCCAACCCTGATGCCACTCGGGGTCAACGCCGGTCTCGGGTCGAAGGGAATG
This sequence comes from Chloroflexota bacterium, assembly GCA_030670425.1. Lineage (GTDB taxonomy): Bacteria > Chloroflexota > Dehalococcoidia > GIF9 > AB-539-J10 > JADFUZ01. The sequence goes on from DAOVBS010000017.1 coordinate 4,079, forward strand.
CTATTCCTGTTCACCATTATGCCAACCGCCTCCAAGGCCCTCTCGGCGTCCCTCCCGCTCAACCCGATAGGAGAAAGATCAACCAACGCAAGGTGGTTATCCGTACCTCCGGCAATGACGCGCAGCCCATGTCCCTGGAACTCCGATGCCAGTGTACGAGCATTGGCCAACACGGCTCGCTGGTATTCCACAAATTCAGGTTGCATGGCTTCAAGGAAGCACACAGCCTTCGCAGCGATGGCATGCATCAGCGGTCCTCCTTGCATCCCAGGGAAGACCGCAGCATCAATGGCTGGGGCAAGACCCTCCCTACACAGAATGAAGCCTCCCCTCGGACCTCGTAGGGTCTTCTGTGTGCTGGAGGTGACCACCTGGGCATACGGAACTGGAGAGGGATGGAGCCCAGCAGCTATTATGCCCGCTATGTGGGCTGTATCAACCAATAGCATAGCGCCCACTTTATCGGCTATGCGCCCAAAACGCTCGAAGTCAATAATGCGAGAGTAAGAACTCGCCCCGGCTATGATGAGTCTTGGCCTATGCTGCGCAGCCAACCTCTCAATATCGTCGTAGTCCAGCATCTCAGTTTCGCGGTCAACCCCGTAACCGATAGCCTTATACCACTTCCCCGAGAAGTTGACTTCAGCACCATGGGTAAGATGCCCCCCGTGGCTGCGGCTCATGCCCATCACTGTGTCACCGTGCTCCAGTAACGCCAGGTAAGCTGCCAGATTCGCCTGGCTGCCACTATGCGGCTGCACGTTGGCATGCTCGGCTCGAAACAGTCTCTTGATCCTGTCTATCGCCAGGCTTTCGATCTCGTCCGCGTTGACACAACCGCTGTAATACCGACGCCCAGGATAGCCCTCAGCGTACTTATCGGTCATGAGGCTCGCCCCAGCCTCTAGTACAGCGCGCCCAATATGGTTCTCAGACGCAATGAGGTCTATGCTATTTGCCTGTCTCTCAGCCTCTGAATGGAGGATGCGAGCTACTTCGCTGTCACGTTGAGCTAGAAAAGACATTGCTTCTATCTTCATAATCCTGCAATAATACTACTTCCCTCCGTTGAGGGTCAAAGAAGGAGTCAGCCGCGATAGGTATTGCCTTTGACAGACCATGGCCAAAGTGCTAGATTAGCAGCGATTAGCAGTCTCGGGAGCAGAGTGCTAGATGGCAGTGACGGAAAGAACACAGGCAATACTGAAGACCATCGTTACGCAACATATCGCCACGGCGGCTCCAGTAGCTTCAAGAACCATCGCCTACGACTACAACCTTAAGGTAAGCCCGGCCACCATTCGAAATGATGTGGCGCGCCTGGAAGAGGAAGGCTATATCACTCGGCCACACCTCTCCGCTGGCGCTGTCCCCACAGATAAGGCCTACCGCTATTATGTGGAATCATTGAGCAGCGACACCGAACGCTCCCCGGTTGATACATATCTGGTTTCCGAGCTGCTCAATGAGGCAAAGCTAGAGACTGAGCAGTGGCTTAGGACAGCAGCAATGCTTCTGGCACACATCGTCCGCAACATAGCCGTCGTGACCCGACCCAAGGCAACGCAATGTCGCTTGAAGCACCTCGACTTGGTGGGCATACAGGATTTTTTGGCCATGCTCATTCTAGTCCTGTGTGAGACAAAGGTAAGGCAGAAAACCCTATCCTTCGACAACAGAGTCACTCAAGATGAGCTGACGAGTCTGGCCACGAGACTCAACTCTGACTACGCTCAATTGACGCGCACTGAGATCTCTGCCGAGAAAATGGAGCTCTCCTCTAACGAAAAGAGAGTTACCGATTCCATCGTGGCTATGATGGCTAGCGAAGATAGCCTCCAGCTCGGCAGGCCACACCTCGAGGGACTACACCTGTTGTTAGGCCAACCCGAGTTCACCAGGCGCCCGAGTCCGCTCAGCTTGCTGGAACTACTGCAGCAGGAGGATTGGTTGGAGAGTGCAGTTCAACACCAGCATGATGCAGGCAGGGTGAAGGTTATCATTGGCGAGGAGAATCAAGACGCGACACTGCAGGACTTCAGCCTGGTGATCGGCGAATACGGAGTCCAGGATAAAGCGAGCGGCATTGTCGGAGTCATCGGGCCGAAACGCATGGACTATGCCAGGATAATCTCGTCAGTGGACTGCCTCTCGTCACTGCTGACCGAGTCAATAACTGACTACATGTAACGGTGGATCCGGAATTGGCCGAACAGGACAAGTTATTTCAACACAAGGCGAATGAGGCAGAAGCCGAGAGTCTAGGGGATATGGAAACAGTAAGACGAGCTCTGGCTGAGGAAGAAGAGAGAGCGGCCAATTACCTCACCAACTGGCAAAGGGCTCAGGCCGACCTCATCAATTACAAGAAGCGTGCTGAACAGGAAAAGAAGGAAACAGTGGAGTTCGCTAACAGCTTGCTGATACTCAACCTGCTGACGGTGATGGACGACTTCGAACGGGCTTTCACCATACGACCAACCAGAGCCAAGACATCTGGCTGGGTTGAGGGAATCGGGCTCATCTATAACAAACTTAAGGCTGTCGTGGAGGCACAAGGGCTGGTCGAGATAAAGGCCAAGGGACAACCCTTCGACCCCCACCTGCACGAAGCGGTCATGCGCCAGGAGGGAGAGGAGGGAATAGTCATTCAGGAAACTCGGAAGGGATACAAGCTCAAGGACAGAGTCATCCGTCCTAGTATGGTAATAGTAGGCCATAGTCGGGAAACAGGAGAAACAAACCCGCAGGAGGAATAGCGTGGGAAAAGCAGTAGGCATTGATTTGGGCACTACGCTTAGCGCCGTAGCAGTGATGGAAGGAGGCGAGCCCAAAATAATCCCCAGCGCCGAGGGGGGGAATCTGGTTCCGTCGGTAGTAGCAGTAAGCAAGACTGGAGAGAGGCTGGTTGGCGAAATAGCCAAGCGCCAGGCTATAGTCAATCCTGACAACACCATTTTCAGCATAAAGCGCCTCATCGGTCGCAAGTTCAAAGACAGCGTAGTCCAATCAGATATCAAGCGGTTGCCCTATAAGATCACCGAGGCCGCCAATGGCGACTGCCGGGTCGTCATGGGCGGCAAGGAATACAGTCCCCAAGAGATCTCATCCATGATATTGCAGAAACTGAAGGCGGATGCTGAGGCCTACCTTGGAGACATGGTGACCGACGCGGTGATTACCGTGCCAGCCTATTTCAATGACAGCCAGCGTCAGGGAACCAAAGACGCTGGCACTATAGCCGGACTCAACGTGCTCCGCATTATAAATGAACCCACAGCTTCCTCTCTGGCCTATGGCATGGATCGGAAAAAGGATGAGACTATTGCCGTTTATGACCTCGGCGGTGGCACGTTTGACATGTCCATACTGGACATAGGCGAGGGCACCTTCCAGGTCAAGTCAACCAACGGCAACACGCACCTGGGCGGCGATGACATTGACCAAAGAGTCATGGACTGGATATGCGACGAGTTCAAGAAGGAATCGGGCATTGACCTGACACAGGACAGAATGGCGCTACAGCGCATAAAGGATGCCGCTGAGAAGGCAAAAAAAGAACTATCCACAGTAAGCCAGACCGAAGTAAATCTTCCCTTCGTCACTGCCGATGCATCCGGTCCCAAGCATCTCAGCATGACGCTGAGCAAGTCCAAGTTGGAGCAACTGTCAGCCGACTTGATAGAGAGTAGCTTGGAGCCCTGTCGGCAGGCTCTCGCCGACGCCGGCTTGCAAGCCAGCCAGATCAATGACGTTATCCTGGTCGGTGGCCAGACCAGGATGCCAAAAGTGCAGGAGACGCTGAGACAATTCTTTGGTCGAGAGCCCGTCAAGGGAATAAACCCTGATGAGGCCGTAGCTCTTGGTGCCGCTATCCAGGCAGGCGTTCTTAAGGGAGAGGTCGGAGAGGTTCTCCTGCTCGATGTCACTCCACTCACCTTGGGCATTGAGACCCTGGGAGGAGTGGCTACTTCTCTTATTCCTCGCAACACAACCATCCCCACAGAGAAGAGTCAGATCTTCAGCACCGCCAGCGACAACCAACCGAGCGTGGAGATTCACGTACTACAAGGAGAGCGACCGATGGCGGCGGACAACCGTACTCTGGGCCGATTCATGCTCGACGGTATTCTGCCCGCGGCCCGAGGGGTGCCTCAGGTTGAAGTGGCCTTTGAGATCGATGCTAACGGCATCCTCAATGTCAGTGCTCGCGACAAAGGCACAGGCAAAGAACAGAAAATCACTATCACTGCCTCCAGCGGGCTTGACAAGGCAGAGGTTGAGAGGATGAAGCAGGAGGCAGAGAAGTATGCCGCCGAGGATGCCAAACGCAAGGAGGAGATGGAGACACGCAATTCGGCCGATAGCCTGGCCTACACTGCGGACAAGACCCTTCGCGATTTTGGGGATAAGGTGCCTGCCGACGTGAAACAGGAGATAGATGGCAAGATATC